>JANOPR010000489.1:0-3101 GCA_031421955.1 Burkholderiales bacterium | reverse complement strand
ACCTTCGATATTCAACAACAGGAAGCTTCGCAGCTTCATCATCACCACTCTTCTTGTCGTGATAATTTCTTTCGACTTGCGGCAACCGTCCTTTTTGCACAGCTTGTTCAGCGAGACTATCACGGTATGGTTTCGGTGGTGCTGCGTGGCCAGTGACGGGAACCGCCGCCACCACAGCAACGCAATCGCGATCGAACCCACGCCGCCGAGCACCACCGAGCCCACCGGCCCGAGCAGCGCGGCGGTGGCGCCCGATTCGAACTCGCCGAGCTGGTTCGAGGCGCCGATGAAGACCGAATTGACCGCGCTGACGCGCCCGCGCATGGCGTCGGGCGTTTCCAGTTGCACCAGCGATTGGCGCACCACGACGCTGACCATGTCGGCGGCGCCGACGACCGCCAGCGCCAGCATCGACAACTCGAACGAGGTCGACAGCCCGAAGACCACGGTGGCCAGGCCGTAGACCGCGACCGCCCACAACATCCTCGGCCCGGCGCGACGCGTGATCGGCCAGTGGGTCAACGCGACCGACATCAACAGCGCGCCGACCGCCGGGGCGCCGCGCAACAGGCCCAGGCCCCAGGGGCCGACATGAAGAATGTCCTTGGCAAACATCGGCAGCAGCGCGGTGGCGCCGCCGAGCAACACCGCAAACAGGTCGAGCGAAATTGCGCCGAGCACGACCGGGTTGCTGCGCACATAGGTCACGCCGGCCAGCAACGTTTCCCAGGTGGCGCGTTCGCGCCGAGGCGGGCTGGCATGGCGGATCGTCAGCATCAGCGTCGCGGCGATGGCGAACAGCAGCCCGCAGGTCGCGTAGACGGTGGTGCTGCCGGCGACGTAAAGCAGACCGCCGAGGGCCGGGCCACCGATGATGGCCAACTGCATGCCTGCCGAACTGAAGGCCAATGCGCGTGCCAGCAACGCCGGCGGCACCAACAGCGGCACCAACGCCTGCTGCGCCGGCATCTGGAACGCCTTGCTGGTGCCGAGCACCACCGACAGCGCCAGCAACAACTCGCGCTGCGGCAGGCTGGCCCAGGGTGACAACGCGAGCACCAACGCCACGGCAGCCTGCGCGCCAACGCACACGGCAGCCAGCCGCGCCCGGTGCGTGCGGTCGGCCACGTCGCCGGTGACGAGCACCAGTGCGAGTGCGGGCAGGAACTGCAGCAGGCCGACCAGGCCCAGGTCCCACGCCGAGCCGGTGAGGTCGTACATCTGCCAGCCCACGGCGACCATCAGCATCTGGCTGGCGCAGGTGCCCGCCAACCGGGCCCACCAGAAGCGCAGGAAGTCGCGGTGCGCAAGCAGGGGCGCTGGGATCACGGGCGGGGGCTGCTTGGGCGCCGCCGGTCAGCGAGAACGTGAGGCGGCGTCACCGGCGGCTGGGACTGCATGTGGCGCGGATTGTGCCGCAGCACCCGATCCGCGCGGCGCACGGCCAGCGACGCGACGCGCAGGCCCGCGATGGCTTGCGGCGCCGTTGTGCCGGCGCTGAAACTACTTCGGCGTGGCCGCGAGCCCGGACTTCGCGCCTTGCACGACGCGGGGCGGGAAGAAGCCGGAGTCAAGGTACTCCAGCAAGGCCGCGCGCTGGTCGGCCGGCAGCGCCTTGAGCTCGCCCGCGAGCATCACGCCGACTTCGTCCTGCTCGGCGGGCGACAACGCATGCAACTCCGCGCGCGCCTGGCGCAGCTGAGGAAGCATCGGTTTCATCATGCCCATGCCCATGCCGAGCGCCGGAATGCTGGCGGGAACGAGGACCATGCATTCCTTGAGCTCAACCTGCATCGGCTTGGGCAGGAACCCGAGCTCGAACAATTCGTCGATCGTGGCCACGGTTTCGGCCGGCGACAGCGGCTCGTTCATGGCCTGCATGGCGCGCGCCATCATGGCCATCTGTTCGGGGTCCATCGCCATGCCTGGGGGCAATTGGCCGGCGCCCGGCATCATGGCGCCCATCCTGGCGGCCAGCTCCGGCGGGATCGACATGCCTTGCGGCATGCCCATGCCCGCGGGCATCTTGGGCATCCCACCCAGAAGGGCGCCTGCACCACCACCGCCGCGCGCGTCAAGCGAGCTCAGCGCGTTCGACAACGCGATGCCCTTGCAGCCCATGCCGCGCAGGCTGGACAACAGCGTGTCCTTGATCATCGACGTGGCCGCCTGTTGAGCGGCTTGCTTGATCATGAACAGCAGCGCCGGCGCGATGGCTTCGCTGGGAGCAGGTGCAATTGCGAGCGCCGTGGACACTGCGAGCGCCAGTACACGATGTCTCATCGACAGGCTCCCTGCGGGCCTGGTCAGGCCGCCGCCGCATGGTGAGCGTTTGCCGGGTGATGTCCATCCCCTCATCCCCTGGTTTCCCCGGTGGCGTCACCGACAATCCCGTCATGGCCCTGATCACGCTCTCCAACGCCCACCTCGCTTTCGGCCATGTCGCCCTGCTCGATGGCACCTCGTTTTCGCTCGACGACGGCGAGCGCGTCGCCTTGATCGGGCGCAACGGCACCGGCAAGTCCTCGCTGCTGAAGATCCTGGGTGGCCTGGAGCGGCCCGACGACGGCGTGTTTCAGTTCCAGCAGGGCCTGCGCCGTTTCTACGTGCCGCAGGAGCCGCTGTTCGAGGCCGACGCGACAGTGTTCGAGGCCGCGAGCGTGGGCGCGGCCGAGGCGCGCGATCTGCGCGAGCGCTACGAGCAGCACCTCGAGGGCGACGATCTCGACGCGCTGCAGACGCGCATCGAGGCACTGGACGGCTGGATGTGGGAGCAGCGCGTGATCGTGACGCTACAGCGCCTGCACCTGGACGGTGACATGCGCGTGGCCGACTTGTCGGGCGGCACCAAGAAGCGCGTGGCGCTGGCGCAGGCGCTGGTGGCGCACCCCGATGTGCTCTTGCTCGACGAGCCAACCAACCACCTCGACCTCGACGCGATCGAGTGGCTGCAGGGCCTGTTGGTGAATTGGACCGGCGCGCTGCTGTTTGTTTCGCACGACCGCGCCTTCATCGACACCGTGGCCACGCGGATCATTGAACTCGACCGCGGCGTGCTGCGCTCCTACCCAGGCAACTATGCGGCCTATGAAGTGACCAAG
>JANOPR010000488.1:0-4224 GCA_031421955.1 Burkholderiales bacterium | reverse complement strand
ACGAGCGTGGCCAGGACGATGTAGGTCAGCGTCATGCGACGCCGTGGCGCTTGAACCAGTCCAGGCAGCGGCGCCAACCGTCGTCTGCCGCAGGCTTGCGGTAGTTCGGTCGGTAGTCGGCATGAAAGGCGTGCGGCGTGTCGGGATAGAGCACCATCTCTGACGCGCTATTGCCGGCCGCTTTCAGGGCCGCGCGCATCTGCTCGACGGTGTCGTTGGGGATGCCGGCGTCGGCACCGCCGTACAGTCCCAGCATCGGCGCCTTGATCTGTGCCGCAACCTGCAACGCCGTCTTGTCGCCCGGCGCATAGGCCCGTGCCACCGGGCCGTACCAGGCGACGCCGGCCCTCAACGCCGGGCTGTGCGCCGCGTACATCCACACAGTGCGCCCGCCCCAGCAAAAGCCGGTGATGCCCAGGCGCGTGGCGTCACCGCCCTGCCCCGTGGCCCAGGCCACGCAGGCGTCCAGGTCAGTCATCACCTGCAGGTCCTTGGCCTGGTTCACGACCTCGGCGATCAGCTTGCCGACGTCGTCGTAGCCGCCCGCGTCGCCGTGGCGCACGAACAGCTCCGGCGCAATGGCCAGGTAGCCCTGGTGCGCGAAACGCCGCACCACGTCGGCGATGTGCTCGTGCACGCCGAAGATCTCGCTCACCACCAGCACCACCGGCAGGTTCGTCTTGCCGCTGGGCATGGCCCGGTAGGCCGGCATCTTGAAGTCGCCGACATCGATGCTGACCTCGCCAACGGTGAGGCCCGCCGCATCGGTCTTGACCTGGGTCTGCGCCGACACGGGCATTACGGCGGCGGCAAAACTGCTGCCCACGATGGCGCGCACGGCGTCGCTCCGACCTGGCTCGTGCAGGGGCGCGATGCGGTCGTCTGTCCGGGTGTCGTCCATGGTGCGTCGAGGGTGATGCCGATGAGCGCCGGATTTTGGCAGCTATTGGCCGCAACGGTCGCCCGCACAGTCGCGCGCCGGCCGCTACCGGTGCATCGACCATGTGAAGGAGACCGTGCGCCAGGGCGCGGGGCTCGATGCGCCAGGGCGTGATCATCGGCCTGCACGAGCGCCGGGACCGTGCACGACGCTGGCGTCGTGCCCGAAGCGGCGCGCGAGCTGGCCTGGGCCAAGACGGGCCGGCTCGAACTGCAGCTTGACCCGCCGCCCGAGGCGGCCTCACTCTAGGCCTGGGCCAGGCGCTGCAAGCCGGGGCCGTCGAGCACGCGGACCTCGTAGCCGCGCACTTCGATCACGCCGCTGCGGGAGAGCTCGCGCATCTGGCGCGACAGGGTCTCGGCCGACATGCCAAGCTGAGCTGCGATGTCGCGCTTGCGCTCCTTCAGTCGCAACAGGGCCGGCACGCCGGCCGACGGATCCAGGTGGCGGTGCAGCCAGGCCGCGAGTCGACCGTTGGCGTCTTTGTGCATCAACTCGTGGGCCTGCTGCGACAGCCGACGTACCTCCTCGGCCAGCACGGCCAGGAAAGCGCTCACCAGCGCGGGCCGCTGCAGCAGCAGGGATTGCAGCGCCCCGCGCGGCAACTCGGCAACCAGAGTGGCGCCGATGGCCCGGGCATCGAGCGCATGGGTGGCGCGCGCCATCCAGGCTGAGGCCGCGTCGAGCCAACTCGGCCCGTGCAACAGCCGCTCGGGGGCCATCGCCGCGCCCGCGCGGTGCCCGACAGACACGGCGCCGTCCAGCAACACGACCAGCGATCGCGCGGCGGTGCGGTGCGTGAAGACCCAGTCGCCGGCAGCGACCGAGCGCTGCGTGGCCAGCCCATCCAGAGCGTGTGTGTCGGCGGCGCTCAACGCAGGCGCGCCCACAAGCAACTGCGACCAGGGCAGGCCCCCCTGCCAGCGTCGCGCAGTCGGCTGCAGCGCAGCCGCTCTGCCCGCGGGCCGGAACGGAGCCGTTGCAAGATCGATCATGGGGTCATCGGGCCTGTGCCACCTTGGGCGCGGCGACCTTGCCGCGCGTGCCTCACTCTGGACGGATTCGCGCTGCGAGGCATTGCGCCAAGTCAACCGCTGCCGTCGACCGCCAGTCGGTTACAGCACGAGGATGGCGCGAAAGTCGTTGACGTTGGTGAACGTCGGGCCCGTGACCACCAGATCGGACAGCGCGGCAAAGAAGCTGTAGCCGTCGTTGCCGTCGAGGTACGCGGCGGGTGCCAGGCCCAGGGCTGCCGCACGCGCCAGGGTGTCGGGCGTGACGATGGCGCCGGCGTTGTCCTGGATGCCGTCGATGCCATCGGTGTCTGCCGCCAGCACATGGACGCCGGGCTCGCCCTGCAGGGCGATGGCGCAGCCGAGCAGGAATTCGCTGGCCCGCCCGCCTCGACCGCCCTTGGCGCGCACCGTCACGGTGGTCTCGCCACCCGACAGGATCACGCAGGGCCGGGTGAACGGCGCCCCGCGCCGGGCCACCGCGCGCGCCAGAGCCGCGTGGACCTTGCCGACTTCGCGCGATTCGCCCTCGATCTCGTCGGACAGGATGTGCGCCTGCACGCCCATTCGACGTGCCAGCGCGGCGGCCGCTTCGAGGCTCTGCTGCGGCGTGGCCAGCATCGACACCGCATGCCCGGCAAAGCGCGCATCGCCGGGCTTGGGCGTCTCGAAGGTGCCGCTCTGCAGGCCGGCGCGCGCCGCGCTCGGCAGCGCGATGCGATAGCGGTCGATGATCGCCAGCGCATCGGCGCAAGTGCTCGGGTCAGGCAAGGTCGGGCCGCTGGCGACGACGTCGGGCGCATCGCCCGGCACATCCGATATCAGCAGCGTGTGCACGCGCGCTGGCGCGCACGCCGCTGCCAGGCGCCCACCCTTGATGGCCGAGAGGTGCTTGCGCACGCAATTCATTTCGTCGATCGAAGCGCCGCTGGCCAGCAGCGCGCGGTTGACCTGCTGCTTGTCTTCGAAGCCGAGGCCCGCGGCCGGCAACGACAGCAATGCCGAGCCGCCGCCCGAAATCAGCGCAATCACCAGGTCATCGACTGTGAGCCCGCGCACGGCCTCGAGGATTTCGAGGGCACCGCGACGGCCCGCTTCGTCGGGCACCGGGTGCGCCGCTTCGAGCACGCGAATGCGGCCGGGCCTGGCGGCGTAGGCCGGCGGCGTGTGGTGATAGCGCGTCAACACGACGCCTTCGAGCCGCGCTTCAGCCGGCCACAGCGCGTCCAGGGCCGCGGCCATCGCACCGCTGGCCTTGCCGCCGCCGATGACGACGGTGCGGCCCTTGGGTGGCGACGGCAGGTGGCCGGCCATCACCTGCGCCGGCAGTGCGCGCGCGACGGCGGCGTTGAACAGCGTGCGCAGGAACCCGCGCGGGTCTTCGGTGGGGGATGGCTCGGACATGGTCCTCGACTGCGGCCGCGAGGCCAGTTTGCGCACAGGACCGCAGCGTAGCGTACAAGCCCGCACCGGGCCGCATGAAGACTTCTTGTACCCCCGGCGTCGGCATGGGATGCCGACGCCAGCGTCACTCAGCCTCGGGCGTCTCCAATCCAGATCGATTCGATCTGCGGAAAGTTCCACGCCTCGCGCGGTTCACGCCCGACGATGCGGTCGCCGCCCTTGGCCAGCTCAATCCGTTCGACGGGGATCGGCAGGTTTGACTTGGTGGAGAAGAACACCTTGACGACCGGCGCCGTCAGCGTGCGGGGGTACTGGTCCTCGACCACCGCCAGACGGCCCGAAGCCAGGCGCACGAGTGAGCCCGCGGGGTAGATCCCCAACGACTTGACGAAGGCAGCGAAGATCTGCGGGTCGAAGTGTCCTTTCCAACCGGCCATTCTCGAGATCGCGTCGCCGGGGTCCCAGCCCGCCTTGTAGGGCCGATTGGAGGTGATCGCGTCGTAGACGTCGCAGACCGCACCCATGCGCGCCAGCTGCGTGATCTGCTCGCCCGGCAGGCGGTGCGGGTAGCCCGTGCCGTCAATGCGCTCGTGGTGGTGCAGGCACACGTCCAGCACCTGCTCGCCCACGCCCTGGCTTTCGCTCAGTAGCGCCCAGCCCCGGTCAGGGTGCGTGCGCATGACGTCGAATTCGGCGTCGGTGAGCTTGCCGGGCTTGTTCAGCACTTCGGGCGGCATCAGCGCCTTGCCCATGTCGTGCAACAAGCCGGCCAGGCCGGCCTCGCGGCACGCGCCTTCGCCAAGGCCCAGCCCACGGGCGAGCAAGACCATCAGGGCACAGACCGCCACCGAGTGCATGTAGCTGTAG
>JANOPR010000487.1:0-2116 GCA_031421955.1 Burkholderiales bacterium | reverse complement strand
GCCACAGCGTGTTGAAGGCGCGGCCGTCATCGTCCAACCGGCAGTCCGCATGGGCACCAGCACCGATCGGCGAAGTGACCGCGGCGATCCGCGCCGAGCGGCCTGCCGTGGTCTTTGCGCCGCATGTGGAAACCGCCTCGGGCATGCTGCTGCCCGACAACTACCTGCGCGCGGTGGCCGACGCCGTGCGCGAGGTCGGCGGCCTGTTCGTGCTCGACTGCATCGCCTCGGGCGCCGTGTGGGTCGACCTGCAGGCCACCGGCGTCGACGTGCTCGTGAGCGCGCCGCAAAAGGGCTGGAGCGGCTCGCCCTGCTGCGCCTTCGTGATGCTGGGCGAGCGCGCGCGCGCGGCGATCGACGCCACCACCAGCACCAGCTTCGCGGCGGACCTGAAGAAGTGGCTGCAGATCATGGAAGCCTACGAAGGCGGCGGCCACGCCTACCACGCCACGCTGCCCACCGATGCGCTGAGCGTCAACCGCGACGTGATGCTCGCCACCCGCGCCTACGGCTTCGAGAAGCTGCGCCAGGAACAGATCGACCTGGGACGCAAGGTGCGTGCGCTGATGGCCGTGCATGGCCTGCCCAGCGTGGCGGCGGCCGGGTTCGAGGCGCCCGGCGTCGTCGTCAGCTACACCGATGACGACGCCATCCAGAGCGGCAAGGCGTTCGTCGGCCAGGGCCTGCAGACTGCCGCGGGCGTGGCGCTGATGTGCGACGAGCCCAAGGACTTCAAGACCTTTCGCGTCGGCCTGTTCGGTCTGGAGAAGCTGCACCATGCCGAGCGCACGGTGGCCAACCTCGAGAACGCACTGGTCAAGATCCTGGGCAAGACAGCGGGCGCGCGCGCAGCGGCCTGACGCTGCCGCGCTGCCGCAGCAGCGCGCTACTCGATGAAGAGCGTCGCCGGATGCTCGAGATGCTCGCGCACGGCCTACATGAACCGCATCCAGATCGCCCCCGAAGAGCGCGCGCAGGCGGCGGCTTTCGGCGCCCCGTTCGCCGAGTACCACCGCCGCGTTCGGCAGTGATCTGATAGGAACTTGCATTCGATTGCACGGGAAGGGCCATCGTTGAACGGCCCACTGGCAGCGCTGGGTACCGAGTGCTGAGTGGCCGCAATGCGAAGTAGAGCGGCTGCTCTGTGAGGTACCGAGGTCGGCAGCATGCGGCCACGAGCGGGTGCTCCCCACAGTCCGGTTCAGGCGCCCGAGGAAGCCTCCGACTTCAGGGTCGCTTTCAAGACACCCGACTGGACTTCGGCACCTTGCACGCGCAAGATCGCTCTTGCAGCGGCGGCGAGTAGCGCCACAGCCGCCCGCAATACGCGCTCGGTGTTTGGTCACCAGGGTCACGTCACTCGGCAAGCGCCTTCAACGGCCAGAGGAGAAAGACATGGACGCACTCTCGACGTGTTTTGGCGCCCGTCGGCGACCCGACCCAGCAGACGTCCAACGCACGAGAACGTGTTGCCCCCGGCTGTCCGCCATCGCCGCATTGGCCTTCGCACTGGCCTGTCCAGCGATGGCGAGCCGCGGTGTCGAGCCCTCCGGCCGTGAGGCCTACGACCCGCTGCTCTCCGAAGCGGGCAATGTGTGCGCCCCAACCGTCGCCGGACGTCCGCCCTTGCTTCAGCACCTGATCCTTGCCAAAACGGAGACCAGACCCTTCAAGCCGCAGCCGATGCAGGCCGCGGGCGGCGAAGTACCGCTGTACGACAACCTGGGTACGCTGTCGTTCATGGTGGGAACGCGCAACGCAAAGGCGCAGGCCTACTTCGATCAGGGCATCCGCTGGGCCTTCGCGTTCAACCACGCCGAGGCGCAGCGCGCCTTCCAGGCCGCGCAGAAGGCAGACCCTAAGCTCGCGATGGCCTGGTGGGGCGAGGCGCTCGTGCTCGGGCCGAATATCAACGCGCCGATGATGCCCGAGGCGGCGGCGCCAGCGCTCGCTGCGCTTGCCAAGGCAGTCGAATTGGCGCCCGGCGCGCCGGCGAAGGAGCGTGCGTTGATCGCGGCTCTCCAGAAGCGCTACTCAGCGGACCCGAGGGCCGACCGTGCCGCGCTCGACGCGGCCTTCGCCGACGCGATGAAGTCCGTGGCCGCCAAGTATCCGG
>JANOPR010000486.1:0-2054 GCA_031421955.1 Burkholderiales bacterium | reverse complement strand
CCACGATGCCCACCGTGCGCCCGGCCATGCGCGCCATGCCGATGACGATGTTCTTGGCGTAATCGGGCTGCAGCTCGAAGAAGTCACCGTCGTCGACCACCTTGAGGATCAGCTCCTTGATGTCGTAGGCCTTGTTCGCGTTGTCGGGCACCAGGGTGTCGAGCGACAGATCCAGGCGCTCGGACGGGTCGCCACTCGGGCGCGTGGGGGCGCCGTCGCGATTGTTCAGCGGCAGGTAGTTGAAGAAACGGCGCAGCATCAGCAGGGCTTCGACGTCGTTGGCGAAGGCGCGGTCGGCCACGCCGCTGCGCGAGGTGTGCGTGGTCGCGCCGCCCAGCTCTTCCGCAGTGATGGACTCGTGGGTCACGGTCTTCACCACTTCGGGGCCGGTGACGAACATGTACGAGCTGTCCTGCACCATGAAGATGAAGTCAGTCATCGCCGGTGAGTAGACGGCTCCTCCTGCACAAGGGCCCATGATCATGCTGATCTGCGGCACCACGCCCGAAGCCATCACGTTGCGCTGGAAGACTTCGGCATAGCCGCCGAGCGAGGCCACGCCTTCCTGGATGCGTGCGCCGCCGGAATCGTTGAGCCCGATCACCGGGGCGCCGACGCGAATGGCGTGGTCCATCACCTTGCAGATCTTCTCGGCATGCGCTTCGCCCAGGGCGCCGCCGAAGACGGTGAAGTCCTGGCTGAAGACGAACACCAGGCGGCCGTTGATCATGCCGTAGCCGGTCACGACGCCATCGCCCGGAATCTGGTTGTCCTGCATGCCGAAGTCGGTGCAGCGGTGCTCGACGAACATGTCCCACTCTTCGAACGAGCCCTCGTCGAGCAGCAACTCAAGGCGCTCGCGCGCACTCAGCTTGCCCTTGGCGTGCTGCGCCGCAATGCGCTTGGCGCCGCCGCCCTGGCGCGCCGCGGCGCGCTTCTTCTCGAGTTGCTCGATGATGTCGTGCATGCTGCCTCTCCCTCAATGCTGCTCAAAGATCGCCAGCAGCGCCCGCGCTGCCGCCGATGGCGCGACTCGCGCGTGAACGACGTCGTCGAGCGTGCGCTTCAGTGCCGCACGCACGCCGGGGTGGTTCTTGAAGTCGCTCTGCAGCCGTGCGTGCACGATGTCCCACATCCAGGCCAGCGCCTGCTGCGCCCGGCGCGCCTCGAAGGCACCGCTGGCGCGCTGGTGCGCTGCGAAACCCTGCACCTGGGTCCAGAACGCGGTGATGCCATCGGCCTTGAGTGCGCTGATCTGCAACACCGGCACCTGCCAGCGCGACGCGCCCTTGGCCGGATTGCCGTGGAAACTGAAGGCGCGCAGCGCGCTCGTGATCTGCGCCTGCGCCCGCGTGGCGGCGGCGGCATCGAGGTCGGCCTTGTTGATCACGACCAGGTCGGCCAGCTCGGTCACGCCCTTCTTGATCGCCTGCAAGTCGTCGCCCGCATTGGGCAGTTGCAGCAACACGAACAGGTCGGTCATGCGCGCCACTGCGGTTTCGCTTTGGCCAACGCCGACCGTCTCGACGATGACCACGTCGTAGCCGGCGGCTTCGGCCAGCAGCAGCGTCTCGCGCGTTCGCTCGGCCACGCCGCCGAGCGTGCCCGAAGCCGGGCTGGGGCGGATGAACGCCGCGTCGTTGACCGACAGCCGCTCCATGCGCGTCTTGTCGCCCAGGATCGAGCCGCCCGAGACGCTCGACGACGGGTCGATCGCCAACACGGCCACGCGGTGGCCCTGCTCGATCAGCATCAGCCCCAGGGCTTCGATGAAGGTACTCTTGCCCACACCGGGCACACCCGAAATGCCCACGCGCAGCGAGCGCCCCGTGACCGACAGCAAGTGATTGAGCAGCGCATCCGCGCGCAGCCGGTGATCGGCGCGCGTCGATTCGAGCAGCGTGATGGCCTTGGCCAGCGCGCGACGGTCGCCGCCACGCAGGCCCTGGGCAAGTGCTTGATCGACAGCGGCAAGGATCAAGAAGACCTCAGCCCTGGGCGCCCGCGGCGAGTTGCGCGCGAATCTGCTCGAGCACATCCTTGGCGCTTGCCGG
>JANOPR010000485.1:0-4067 GCA_031421955.1 Burkholderiales bacterium | reverse complement strand
GACGAGCACGCCGCCTCCCTCGCCGAGCACGAAGCCATCACGATCCCTGTCCCAGGGACGTGAAGCCGTTGCAGGGTCCTCGTTGCGCGTGGAGAGCGCCCGAGCGGCGGCAAACCCACCGACGCCCAGCGGCGACATCGTGCACTCCGCGCCGCCAGCGACCATGACATCGGCGTCGCCATGTTCAATCATGCGGCCGGCTGCGCCGATGCAGTGCAGACCGGTGGTGCAAGCCGTCACGATGGCAAGGTTCGGTCCGGTGAAGCCAAAGCGGATCGAAACGTGACCCGAGATCATGTTGATGATGGAGGCCGGCACGAAGAGCGGCGAGATGCGGCGCGGGCCACGTTCGCGGTACTCCGTGTGCGTGGCTTCGATCAGCGGCAGGCCGCCGATACCCGACCCCACCATGACCCCAATGCGTTCGGCCTCGTCTTCGCTCAAGCCATCGCCCGTCACCAAGCCCGCATCGCGTACGGCCTGGATCGACGCTGCCATGCCGAAATGGATGAAGGTGTCCATGTGGCGCGCTTCCTTGGCCGGGACATAGTCCTCGACGTTGAAGCCCTTGACCTCCCCGGCAAACCGGCAGGCCAAGGCGGAGGCGTCGAACCGGGTTATATCGGCAATGCCCGATCGCCCGGCCAGCAAGTTGGCCCAAGCTTCATCGACGCTGTTGCCAACCGGGCTGATAAGCCCGAGGCCGGTGACGACGACCCTACGCCGGCTCATGCCTGCCCCGGCTGTCAACGGCAGGTCCCGCGCGCCCGGATCTCGCCGTGTATTGCGAAGCGGGCAAGCTAGGGACCCACACTCTCTTGAGAAAATGTGGCTTTGCCACTTTGCTCAATCCCCGCGGGGGACGGGCGCCGCAAGGCGGCGTCCTTGGGGCGCTCATCAGGCCTTCTGATGGCCAACCGCATAGTCGATGGCCAACTGAACGGTGGTGATCTTCTCGGCTTCTTCGTCAGGGATCTCGATGCCAAATTCATCCTCGAGGGCCATCACCAACTCCACCGTGTCCAGCGAATCGGCACCGAGGTCGGCGACGAACGCCTTCTCGTTGACAACGTCGGCCTCGGGCACGCCGAGTTGCTCGGCGATGATTTTCTTGACACGTGCTTCGATATCACTCATTGACTCCTCCAGGAGTAGCTACTCAAAACGGCCCGAATTCTACGCGGCGCTAGAGACGACCCTCTAGAAGCGCACGAAGCCCGCCGGGACCGGCCGGGCTGATCTCTAGTTCATGAACATGCCGCCATTAACATGCAACTCAGTGCCAGTAACGTAGCCGGCACTCGGTGACGCCAGGAACAGTACCGCATCAGCCACCTCCTGGGGTGTGCCCAGGCGACCGATCGGAATCTGCGCCAGCAGCGCCGCCTTCTGGGCATCCGCCAGACCGTCGGTCATGTCAGTCGCAATGAAACCAGGCGCCACGCAGTTGACTGTGATGCCGCGGCTGCCGAGTTCACGGGCGAGTGCTCGCGTCATGCCGGCCACGCCGGCCTTGGCCGCAGCATAGTTGGCCTGGCCGGCGTTGCCAGAAGCACCGACGACAGAAGTGATGTTGACGATGCGGCCGTAACGCTGCTTCATCATCGTACGCATCACCGCACGACTGGCACGAAAAACGGCCTTCAGATTGGTGTCGATCACGGCATCCCAGTCGCCGTCCTTCATGCGCATCGCCAGCGTGTCGCGCGTGATCCCTGCGTTATTGACCAGGATGTGCAGGGCACCGTGCTGCTTGACGATTGCGTCGACGCTGGCTTCGAGCGCGGCGCCGTCGTTGACATCGAGCACGATGCCGCGACCGCCGCGGGCGGCCAACGCCTGGCTGATCGCGGTGGCGCCGGTTTCGCTGGTGGCCGTGCCGACGACGATCACGCCCTGGGCAGCCAATGCCTGCGCGATCGACCGGCCGATGCCACGCGACGCCCCCGTCACCAAGGCGATCTGCCCCTGCAATGACTCGGTCATTCCAGCATCCCCTTCGCCTCAGCCAATGTTTGCGGATCGAACAGGGTCATCGTCGCCGCCTCGGAGTCGATGCGCCTGACCATGCCCGAAAGGGCCTTGCCCGGGCCACATTCAACCAGGTGCCTCAGCCCACGCGCGCGCAACGCCTGCACGACTTCGACCCAGCGCACGGCGCTGAAGGCCTGGCGATACAGCGCCTCGCGGATGCCAGCCGCGTTGTCGACCACGGCAACGTCGACGTTGTTGACAACCGGAATGCATGCAGGCGCAAGGACGACTGCGGCAAGCTTCTCGCGCAAGCGCTCCGCCGCGGGTTTCATCAGGCTCGAATGGAAGGGCGCAGACACCGTCAGCAGCAACGCCCGTTTTGCACCCTTTGCCTTCAGGATTTCGCAGCCCTTGGCGACGCCCGCCTTGGTGCCGGCGATCACGGTCTGCTTCGGATCGTTGAAATTGGCGGCCTCAACCACTTCCCCGGTCGCCGCCGCCGCTTCGGCGCAACCTTCCAACACGGTGCTGGCATCCAGGCCCAGGATGGCCGCCATCGCGCCCGTGCCCACCGGCACCGCATCCTGCATGGCCTGGGCGCGAAAGCGTACCAAGGGCAAGGCATCGGCGAGTCGCAGTACACCGGCCGCCACGAGGGCGGTGTACTCCCCCAGCGAGTGGCCGGCGACTGCAACAGGCTCGGCTCCGCCCTCGGCGCGCCAGGCACGGTAGCAGGCGATGCCTGCCGTGAGCATCACGGGCTGCGTGTTGGTCGTCAGTGCCAGCGTCTCCGCCGGGCCGTGAGCAATGAGCTTGGCCAGATCCTCGCCCAGCGCCGACGAT
This sequence comes from Burkholderiales bacterium, assembly GCA_031421955.1. Lineage (GTDB taxonomy): Bacteria > Pseudomonadota > Gammaproteobacteria > Burkholderiales > Burkholderiaceae_C > CADEEN01. The sequence continues at coordinate 1,250 of JANOPR010000485.1, read as the reverse complement.
GCCTCGGCCAACGTGTCGCGCACAGCCGGGTGGTCACCCCAGGCATCGAGCATGCCCACGGCCTGCGAGCCCTGACCTGGAAAGACAAACGCGAATGGCGGCATCGAAACGTCCTGAATCAGTACTGGAGCAGCACCGCACCCCAGGTAAACCCGCCGCCGACGCCCTCGAGCATCAAGGTGTGGCCGCGCTGGATGCGACCGTCACGCACCGCGACATCCAGCGCCAGCGGAATGGATGCGGCCGACGTGTTGCCATGCTCGTCGACAGTGACGATCAACTTGTCAGCGCTCAGCTTCAGCTTCTTGGCCGTGCTCTGCATGATGCGGATATTGGCCTGGTGCGGGATCAGGAAGTCGATGTCTTCGGCGCGCTTTCCCGCTTTGGCCAGTACCGCGCGCGCAGTATCTTCCAGCACGCCCACCGCCAACTTGAACACGGCCTGCCCGTCCATCTTCAGCGTCGGGTCGCCCAGAACTTTGCCACCGGCCACGGTGCCCGGCGTGCAAAGGATACCGGCATGGCGACCGTCGGCATGCAAGTCGCTGGCCAAGAGCCCGGGCTCATCGCTGGCTTCCAGCACCACCGCGCCCGCGCCATCACCAAACAGGACGCAGGTGGTGCGATCATTGAAGTCGAGAATGCGCGAAAACACTTCCGCACCAATGACCAGCGCGCGCGTTGCCGTCCCGGTGCGGATCAGGGCGTCTGCGACGGTCAGGGCGTAGACGAACCCGGAACACACTGCCTGAACGTCCATCGCGGGGCAGCCATGGATGCCGAGTTTTTGCTGGACGATGCAGGCCGTCGAGGGGAACACCATGTCGGGTGTCGAGGTCGCAACGATGATCAGGTCGATGTCCGCAGCACGGCGCCCAGCAGCCTGCAACGCCGAGCTTGCCGCTGCGACGGCCAAGTCACTGCAAACCACACCGTCATCGGCGAAGTAGCGCGCACGGATCCCGGTGCGCTCGACAATCCACTTGTCGGAGGTCTCGATGCCCCGCCCAGCCAGTTCGAGCGCCAGGTCGGCATTGCTCACGCGCCGTGGCGGCAAGAAGCTGCCGGTGCCGGCAATGCGCGAGGTGCGCGGCAGGCGGTGCGGCGTGTTCATCAGTCAGCCTTCGTGCTGCGCACCGCGGCATTCGCCTTGGGAGCGGCCCGGCGGCTCATCAGGCAACCTCCGTGCTGCGCACTGCGGCATTCGCCTTGGGAGCGGCCCGGCGGCTCATCAGGCAACCTCCGTGCTG
>JANOPR010000484.1:0-2224 GCA_031421955.1 Burkholderiales bacterium | reverse complement strand
ACTCTCACGACGTTGCCGCCGGCAAGAAAGTGGGCTTCCAGGTCGTTGATGGAAATCTCGATGCCGGCTTTCACCGCGCTGATTCGCGCCGTGACCACCGTGGTGGGCGGAACCCGGCGCAGGCGCATTCCGATCAGGGTGAACAGCCCGACGTAGGCCCCGGATGCCCAGGCCGCGATCCACAACGGGATCGGCACCAAGTACAGCACCAGGGCCAGCCCCACCAGCAGGGGCAGCAACACGCCCATGCCACCAATCAATGCTGCAAGTTCACTCATGTCTCATTCCTTTTCGTTGGTGTTCGTCATGCGAAGCACGATGATCCGGCGGTCGCCCCGTGTGGCACCGCGCTCAATGTAGGGATCCTCATGTGTCGAGTAAATCCGAAAGATGTACAGATATCATTCGCAAAAATCTGGCAAACAACGGCATGAACTACAAGCACCTCCACTACTTCATGCGGGTGGCGAAGTCCGGCAGCGTGATGCGCGCGAGCGAGCAGTTGCACCTGACGCCGCAGACCATCAGCGGGCAAATTCAGCTCCTCGAAGAGGCCTTGGGAAGCGCGCTGTTTGCCAAGAGCGGGCGCGGCCTGGTGCTCACCGAGACCGGCCGCCTGGCGCTGGGCTATGCCGAAGAGATCTTTGCGCTGGGCAGCGAACTCGAGGAGGCGGTGCGCGAACACCCGAAGCAGGGGCGGATGCTGGAGTTCAAGGTCGGGGTGGCGGATGCGGTCATGAAGTCGATCGCCTACCGGCTGATCGAGCCCGCGACCCGGATGCCGGAGCCGGTGCGCATCGTGTGCCGCGAATGGAAGCTCGACAGCCTGCTGGCCGAACTGGCCCTGCACCGGCTCGATCTGGTGATCTCCGATGCGCCGATCCCCGCGTCGATCAGCGTACGGGCCTTCAACCACCAGCTCGGCACCTCCGAGGTGAGCTTCTTCGCAACGCCGGCGTTGATCGCGATCCTGACAGGGGCTTTCCCGCGCTGTCTCGACGGCGCGCCGCTGTTGATGCCGGCCGAAGACTCGATGGTCGGGCGGCGCCTGCGAGCCTGGTTTCAGGCCCGCTCGTTGCACCCGCGAGTCGTCGGCGAGTTCGACGACAGCGCGCTGGCCAAGGAGTTCGGTCGACACGGCGCAGGCATCTTCGTTGGCCCCACGGTCCTTGCGGCCGAGATTCAGCAGCGATTCAAAGTCAAGGGCTTCGGAATCGCGACCGGCGTGGTGGACGAGTTCTTCGCCATCTCGGTCGAACGGCGCATCACGCACCCCTGCGTGCTTGCGATCACGGAGTCGGCGAAGAACAAGTTGTTTGGGCGGCCACCGAAGACTCGTCGCACCACCCGTCCGGCGACGCGCTCCAAGTAACCCGGCCGGGCGCCCGACCCCCCTCGATATAATCGCGCTTTACCAGCAGGGCATTCGTCGGTTGTGCCAACACCGAGGCGAATGCCGCATGACATGACCAAGTTTGTCTTCGTCACCGGCGGTGTGGTGTCGTCCCTGGGCAAGGGCATCGCCTCGGCGTCGCTGGCGGCGATCCTCGAATCGCGCGGCCTCAAGGTCACCCTGATCAAGCTCGACCCGTACCTCAACGTGGACCCGGGCACGATGAGCCCGTTCCAGCATGGCGAGGTCTTCGTCACCGACGACGGCGCCGAAACCGACCTCGACCTCGGCCACTACGAGCGCTTCGTCACCACGCGCATGAAGCGCAGCAACAACTTCACCACCGGCCAGATCTACAAGTCGGTGCTGGAGCGTGAGCGCCGCGGCGACTACCTGGGCAAGACAGTGCAGGTGATCCCGCATGTGACCAACGAAATCCAGGAGTTCGTGCGCCGCGGCGCCGAGTCGACCAAGGTCGACGTGGCCATCGTCGAGATCGGCGGCACGGTGGGCGACATCGAATCCCTGCCCTTCCTGGAAGCGGTGCGCCAGATGGGCCTGAAACTCGGCCCCAGCAACAGCGCCTACGTGCACCTGACCTACGTGCCTTTCATCGCCGCAGCCGGCGAGCTGAAGACCAAGCCGACCCAGCACACGGTGCAGAAGATGCGCGAGATCGGCATCCAGCCTGACGTGCTGCTGTGCCGCGCCGACCGCGCCATCCCCGACGAGGAGCGCGAGAAGATCTCGCTGTTCACCAACGTGCTGCCGCACGGCGTGATCTCGATGTGGGATGTGGACACCATCTACAAGGTGCCGCGCATGCTCCAC
>JANOPR010000483.1:0-8357 GCA_031421955.1 Burkholderiales bacterium | reverse complement strand
GTTCGACGAGGTGGCCGCTGCCGTCAAGCGCGTGGTGCAGAAGAGCGGTACCAAGACGCGCAACGTGGTCATGGCCATGCCGCAGTCGGCCGTCATCACCAAGAAGATCATGCTGCCCGCCGGCCTGCGCGAGGAAGAGCTCGAGTTGCAGGTTGAGAGCGAGGCCAATCAATACATCCCGTTCTCGCTTGACGAAGTCAGCTTGGATTTTTGTGTCATTGGGCCGAGTCCGACCTCAGTGGGTGATGTCGAGGTGCTGATCGCAGCTTCACGCAAGGACCGGGTGCAGGATCGCCAGGGCCTGGCCGAGGCCGCGGGGCTCAAACCCGTGGTGCTGGACATCGAGAGCCATGCCTCGCGGCTGGCGATGAGCCGCATCGTCAAGGCGCTGCCCAACGAGGGCAAGGATGCGCTCGTGGCGCTGTTCGAAATCGGCGCCGACACGACCAGCTTGAAGGTTCTGCGCGATGACGAGATGCTGTATGACCGCGATCAGGCATTTGGGGGATCCCAATTGACGCAGCTGATTTCGCGCCAGTATGGCTTCTCGTTCGAGGAAGCCGAACAGAAGAAGCTGGGCGGCGACCTGCCGGAAGACTATGAGTCGTCGATCCTGGGCCCCTTCGTGGACAGCCTGTCGCAATAGATCGGCCGTGCGCTGCAGTACTTCTTCACCAGCACGCCGCACCACAAGGTGCACTTTGTGATGCTGGCCGGCGGCACCGCGACGCTCCCGGGGCTCAAGGAGCGCGTGACCGACCTGACTGGCTTTGCTTCGATGGTCGTCAACCCGTTTGAGCACATGAAGCTTGGCGGCGCGGTGCGTGAGAACAAGGTCCGCCGCGAGGCACCGTCTTATCTGACGGCCTGCGGCCTGGCGATGCGGAGGTTCATGCAGTGATCCTCATCAACCTACTTCCCCACCGGGAAGAGAAGCGCAAGCGCCGCAAGGCCGCGTACTTCACCGGTCTGGCGCTTGCCGGCGTGGTCGGTGCCGTGGTCGTCGGACTGTGGTTTGCGGTCCTGGAGCAGATGAAGTCGTCGCAGATGGAGCGCAATGCGTTCCTTGGCGCGGAAATCAAGAAGCTCGAAGCGCAGATCAAGGACATTGCCAACCTGCGTGCCGAGATCGACGCGCTCAAGGCCAGGCAGAAAGCGGTCGAAGACCTGCAGACCAACCGCAACATTCCGGTGCACCTGCTCAACGAACTGGTCAAGCAGACGCCCGAGGGCGTGTACTTGAGCTCCATTCGCCAGACCGGCAGGGTGGTGGCCGTGGTGGGTGTCGCGCAGACCAACGAACGAGTTTCCGAGTTCCTGCGCAACACCCTGTACAGCTCGACCTGGCTCGAGAAGCCTGAACTGATCGAGATCAGGTCAGGTGCGTTGTCGGCAGGACGGTCGCGGACCTATGACTTTTCGATGCGGGTCTCGATCAAGTCTCCACCCGTCGCAGGCGCAGCCGCCGCGGCGACCGCGGCAAGCGGCGCCGCAGCTGGCAAGGCTCCATGAGGTCGGACATGGCCACCAATACAAGATCCCCAAGCTTTGACTTTGCGACCTCGTTCGAGCAGGTTGCTGGACAGTTCCGCGGCCTTGACCGCAACCAGCCGGGCCAATGGCCCATGTTGCCCAAGATCGCAACCTGGCTGCTGCTGGTCGCAATGGTCGTTGTGCTGGGCTGGTTCCTGTTGCTGTCCGACAAGGCAGACGAACTCGAGGCCGAGCGCAAGAAGGAACCCACCCTCAAGCAGGACTACCGCAGCAAGTTGGCACAGGCTGTCAACCTGCCCGAGTTGCGCAAACAAAAGCAGCAGGTCGAAGAGTACGTGACGCAGCTGGAAAAGCAGCTGCCAGGCAAGGCTGAAATGGATGCCTTGCTGACGGACATCAATCAGGCCGGTATCGGCCGTGGCTTGCAGTTCGAGCTCTTTCGCCCCGGCGCAGTGGCCGTGCGCGATTACTACGCCGAGTTGCCGATCACGATCCGCGTCACTGGGCGCTATCACGACATTGGCGCCTTCACCGCAGACATAGCCAACCTGTCGCGCATCGTGACCCTGCACGACCTCGCCATAACCGGTGTCCAGCGCGACAGCAGCGGCGTGCTGGCGATGGATGCCATTGCGCGTACGTATCGCTACCTCGACGCCAGTGAGGTCTCGGCGCAGAAGAAGCCTGCGCCAGGAGCGAAGAAATGAGTCAGTTCTCCCAGACCCGGCGCCATGTTTCGCGGCTGACGCTCGCCCTGCTGGCCGCGGTCGTCCTGACAGGATGCACTGCCGACCTCGACGAAGTCCAGCAGTGGATGGAGCAGCAGCGCCGCGAAGCCAAACCCAATGTGCCGCCGTTGCAGGCGCCTAAAAAGTTTGACCCGCAGCCCTATGCGGCGGCCGGGACCGTTGAGCCGTTCAGCACGCAAAAGCTCGCAGTGGCGTTCAAGCGCGACGAGCGCGCGCCGAGCTCACTGTTGGCGGGCGAGCTGAAGCGGCGCAAGGAGCCGCTCGAGGCCTATCCGCTGGACAGCATGGCCATGGTCGGCAGCGTGAACAAGCAGGGCGCACCGTTCGCACTCTTGCGCGTGGAAGGGCTCTTGTACCAGGTCAAGGTGGGTGACTACATGGGCCAAAACTACGGGCGCATCCTGCGCATCAGTGAGGCCGATCTTGTGCTGCGTGAAGTGGTTCAGGATGCGGCAGGAGAGTGGATTGAGCGCAACAGCACGCTTCAATTGCTGGAGCGGGGGGCGCGATGAAGAATTCGAAGGAGCAGCACATCATGATGAACTGGCGGGCATGGGGTGTCGTGATGGCACTTGCGGTCGGCGCGCCGACTGTCGCGCTGGCACAGGGCGTGATCCAGTCGATCACGAGCAGCCAGCAATCCGGTAGCGAAGTCGTGCGCATCGAGCTGAGCGAGGCGTTGGCCTCGGTTCCCGTCGGCTTTGCAATTCAGGTGCCGCCGCGCATCGCGATCGATCTGCCCGGCGTCGGTAGCGCCCTGGGCCGCTCGTCGGTCGAACTCAATCAAGGCAATCTGCGTTCGGTCAATGTGGCCCAGGCGGGCGAGCGTACGCGTCTGGTGCTGAATTTGAAGCAGGCGGCCACCTACCGCGCGCAGCTCGACGGCAAGACCCTGTTGATCATTGTCGACAGCGGTGCGCCTGCGGCCGCCACGGTGGCTGCCGCGCCGGTTGCCGCCGCACCGTCGGGCAACTTTGCGCCGGTGCTGGCTCGGGAACAGCAGCCATTGCGCGAGATCGACTTTCGCCGCGGCGCAGACGGTGCGGGCCGCGTCATCGTCAGCCTGCCCAGCAACCAGGTGGGCGTGGACATCCGCCAGCAGGGTACCGGCCTCGTGGTCGAGTTCCTGCGCTCGGCGGTGCCAGACAGCCTGCGCCGTCGCCTTGACGTGACCGACTTCGGTACCCCGGTGCAATCCGTGACCACCTCGCAAGTGGGTGACAGGGTGCGCATGGTTGTCGAGCCCCGCGGCAACTGGGAGCACAGCGCCTACCAGAGCGACAACCAGTTCGTGCTCGAAGTGCGCCCGGTGCGTGTCGATCCGAACAAGCTGACGCAAGGCCCCGGCTACCAGGGCGAAAAGCTGAGTCTGAACTTCCAGAATATCGAGGTCCGGTCGCTGCTGCAGGTCATTGCCGACTTCACGAACTTCAACGTCGTGACAAGCGATACCGTGACCGGCAACCTCACGCTGCGGCTCAAGGACGTGCCTTGGGACCAGGCGCTGGACATCATCCTGCAGGCCAAGGGCCTGGGGCTGCGCAAGAGCGGGAACGTGATCTGGATCGCGCCCAAGGACGAGCTGGCGATCAAGGAGCAGGCCGAACTCGAGGCCGGCAAGAAGAAAACCGAACTCGAGCCCTTGCGCACGCAGGGTTACCAGCTGAACTACACCAAGGCCGAAGAGGTCGCCAAGGGACTCGTCGGCCAGGGGTCTGGCGGCGGTGGCCAGGGGTCACGCATGTTGTCATCGCGCGGCAGCGTGATCTCCGAGCAGCGCACCAACCAGCTGTTCGTGACCGACATCCCGACCAAGCTGGAAGAGATTCAGTCGCTGATTTCCAAGATCGACATCCCGGTGCGCCAGGTGCTGATCGAGGCGCGTATCGTCGAGGCCAACGACACGTTCGGCAAGTCGCTGGGCGTCAAGCTCGGCGGCACAGCGCAGAACCTGTCGGGCGGCTTGCACCGTGTCGCAGTCGGCGGCATCAGCGGGCCTGGCCGAGGCAGCCCGACCGGCGGCATCCTGGACTCGTCGCCGTTCGTCAACCTGCCGGCCCTGGGCCAGGGTGGCTATGACCCGGCATCGTTTGCCGTCTCACTGTTCAACAGCGGCGCGACTCGCTACCTCAACCTCGAGATCTCTGCGCTTGAGGCGGACGGCAAGGGCAAGGTTGTTTCCAGCCCGCGAATCATCACTGCCGACCAGGTGAAGGCGTTGATCAGCCAGGGCACCAAGATTCCGTTCCAGAAGTCCACCAGTTCGGGTGCGACCTCGGTGGAGTTCATCGAGGCTTCGCTCAAGCTGGAAGTCACGCCGCAGATCACGCCCGAGGGCAACGTGATACTCGATGTGCAGGTCAACAAGGACAGCTTGGGTACGCTCACGGCGCTGGGTCGCGAGATCAACGTCAAGCAGGTCAAGACGCAGGTGCTGGTCGAGAACGGCGGCACCGTCGTCATCGGTGGCATCTTCGAGCAGACCGAGCAAAACTCGGAAACCAAGGTGCCGTTCCTCGGCGATGTGCCTTACCTTGGCAACCTGTTCAAGACGCGCACGCGTGACACCTCGCGCACGGAGTTGCTGGTTTTCCTCACACCCCGGGTCGTCAGCGAGCGCAACATCGTGCGCTGACCAGTTCTGCAGTGGGGCAAGCCGAGGCGGCACACAACGATCAAGTCGCGTCGGTCGCTTTGATCGGCATGCCCGGAAGCGGCAAGTCCACTGTCGGGCGCCATGTCGCGAGGCACCTCGGTCTGCCGTTCATCGACTCCGACCACGTGATCGAGCAGCGCATTGGTTGCTCGATTCGGGACTATTTCGAGACCCAGGGCGAACCTGCGTTTCGCGACATCGAGCAGGCCGTGATCGAGGAGGTGTCTCGTTTACGCGGCCATGTCGTCGCGACCGGCGGCGGCGCAGTTCTGCGTGACGCGAACCGTCACGCCCTGCAGCATCGCACAACGGTCGTCTACCTGCGGGCGACGCCTGAAGACCTGGCCCGTCGCATGCGGCATGACAGCCGCCGCCCCTTGCTGCAAGGCGACAGCGATCCGCTGCGGCGTCTGCGCATGTTGTTCCAGGAGCGCGATCCGCTGTACCGCGAAGTCGCGCATTTCGTCGTCGAAACCGGTCGGCCCTCGGTGCACTCGCTGGTGAACATGGTGCTGATGCAGCTCGAACTGGCCGGTGTCGTGCCGTTGCCGCCAGACTCGCAAGCGCCGCGACCGTAAACTCGGCCCATGCCGAGCTTGCCCACAGTTGCCACGCGCCGCGTGCCCATCGCGTTGGGCGATCGCGGCTATGACATCGTGATTGGCACCGACCTGCTGACAAAAGCCGAGATTTGGGCCAGCCTGCCGCAGGCCAGTACGGCGCTGATCGTGACCAACCCGACCGTGTCCGCACACTACGCGACTGCCTTGCAGACGGCGCTCAACCCGCACTACCGGCGCATTCTCACGATCGAGCTACCCGAGGGCGAGTCGCACAAGGGCTGGGCGGCGCTGAATCTGATCTTCGAGCGGCTCCTGGCTGAGCATTGCGATCGACGGACCGTCTTGTTCGCGCTGGGTGGTGGCGTGGTCGGCGACATGACCGGTTTCGCCGCCGCGTGCTACATGCGCGGCGTGCCATTCGTGCAGGTGCCGACGACGTTGCTGGCCCAGGTCGACTCCTCCGTGGGCGGCAAGACCGGCATCAACCACGCCCTTGGCAAGAACATGATCGGTGCGTTCTACCAGCCGCGCCGCGTCGTCTGCGACCTCGCAACCTTGGACACCTTGCCCGATCGCGAGTTGTCGGCCGGCTTGGCCGAGGTCATCAAGTACGGGCCGATTGCTGACGCGGCCTTTCTCGCGTGGATCGAGTTCAATCTCGACGCGTTGCTGGCTCGTGATCCCGCATCGATGGCGCATGCGGTGCAGCGTTCGTGCGAGATCAAAGCCAGCGTCGTCGCCGCCGATGAGCGCGAAACGGGCCTGCGCGCCATTCTCAATTTCGGACACACCTTTGGGCACGCCATCGAAGCGGGCATGGGTTACGGCCAATGGCTTCACGGCGAGGCTGTCGGGTGCGGCATGGTTCTGGCCAGCGAACTGTCGGTGCGGCTTGGCCTGATGCCTGCCCCGTTTGCGGAGCGCATGCGCGCGCTGTGCCTGCGTGCGCGCCTGCCAGTGCGCGCGCCCGATCTCGGTGCCGAGCGCTATCTGGAGCTGATGCGCGTGGACAAGAAGAGCGAGGCCGGCGCGCTGCGCTTCGTGTTGATCGAGTCCCTGGGCCGCGCAAGTCTGCGCACCGTGGCGGACGACGAAGTGCGGGCGGTTCTCGCGGCCAACGTGGCGAGGGCCTGATGCTCGCGCCGTACGCCTGCGACCCGGATCGGACCCGGGGACGCCGCATCGCCGAACCGCTGTCGCCGGCGCGCACCGAGTTCCAGCGTGACCGCGATCGCATCGTGCACAGCACCGCGTTCCGACGCCTTGTCTACAAGACGCAGGTATTCATCAATCACGAAGGAGACCTGTTCCGCACGCGCCTGACGCACTCGCTCGAAGTGGCGCAACTCGGCCGCGCGATCGCGCGCACACTGGGCGTGAACGAGGACCTGGTCGAGGCGATCGCGCTGGCCCACGATCTGGGCCATACGCCGTTCGGACACGCGGGTCAGGATGCGCTGCACGAGTGCATGCGCGATCACGGCGGGTTCGAGCACAACCTGCAAAGTCTGCGCGTTGTCGACCAGCTCGAGCAGCGTTACCCGCGATTTGACGGCCTGAACCTGTGCCTTGAAACGCGCGAGGGTGTGCTCAAGCGCTGTTCGCCGCGCGTCGCGCAGGTGCTGGATGCCGCAGAGCCCGGGGGCGTGGCGCGGCGGTTCATCGCCCGGCAACAGGCGAGCCTGGAGGCCCAGCTCGTCAACCTGTCCGATGAGATCGCCTACAACGCGCATGACATCGACGATGGCGTGCGCTCGGGTCTGCTCGACATGGCGCAGCTCCAGGACGTGGCGATGTTCATGCGACATCGAGATGCCGCGCTGGCGGCCTATCCGGAGTTGGCAACGCTGCCGCGTCGGCTGCTGGCGGAGACCCTGCGCCGGATCGTGGCGGACCACGTGCAGGACGTCGTCGCCACCACCAGGCGAGCGCTCGAGCATCACGCGCCCCCCAGTACCGAAGCCGTGCGCGACCTGCCGCCGCTGGTTGGCCTGAGCGGGGCCATGCGCGAGCAGGCGACGCAACTCAAGCGCTTCCTGTTCGATGCCCTCTACCGTCATCCTCAGGTGATGCGCACCACGCAGCGCGCTCGCTTGGTCGTGCAGTCTCTGTTCGCCGCCTATGCCGCGTCGCCGAGCGAGATGCCGAGCGAGCAAGCCGCGGCGTTTTCGCAGCAGGGCCTGCGCGTCGTGTCCGACTACATCGCCGGCATGACCGATCGCTTCGCGGGCAGCGAATATGCCCGACTGACCGGTCAGGTCGCGTTCGCCGCTGACTGACATGGGCGCCCGTTGTGCTGCCGTTGTGTCGTTGGAGGCCGGTATTGGCGTCGCTTGACGCAATGAAGGCCTGAGCGCATGGCGCGGGCGCCGCGACTGGCCCTGGCGGGCGAACTGCATTACGTGATGCAGCGTGGCCACAACCGCCAACGCGTATTCGTCGACGATCAGGATCGCCAGGCCTATCTGACGATGCTGCAAGAGGCCGCCGCCCAGCATGGCGTGGCAGTTCATGCCTACGCGCTGTTGGAAGTTGGCGTGCACCTGCTGGCGACACCTCGCCAGGCCGAATCGCTCAGCCGGACGATGCAGTCGCTGGGACGTCGGTTCGTGGCCGCTTCCAACCGGCGGCACCAGCGCAGCGGCACGCTGTGGGAGGGGCGGTTTCGCGCCGGCCTGGTCGACGGCGACACACTCGGCCTCGATGCGGTGTTGCTGGTCGAGTCGCAACCGGTTCTCACCGGTCTCGTGACGGCGGCCTCTGACTGGCCTTGGTCCAGCGCGCAGCATCACCTGGGCCGACGCCGGGATCCACTGGTGACGGAGCATGGGGCCTACTGGCGCCTAGGCAACACGCCGTTCGAACGCGAGCACGCGTTCACTCTCAAGCTCGAGG
>JANOPR010000482.1:0-1671 GCA_031421955.1 Burkholderiales bacterium | reverse complement strand
GCTCGCCGCGCTGACCAAGCTGCGCCGCGCGGCCTGCGACCCGCGCCTCGTCGCGCCCGAACTCGGTGTCGTCGGCGCCAAGGTGCAGGAGTTCGAGCGCCTGGCCGTCGAGCTCGTCGCCGGCAAACACAAGGCCCTCGTCTTCAGCCAGTTCACCGACTTTCTGGCCCTGCTGCGCGAACGCCTCGACGCCGCGGGCCTGAGCTACCAGTACCTCGACGGCAGCACGCCAGCCGCCGAGCGCGGCAAGCGCGTCGCCGCTTTCCAGCAAGGCAGCGGCGACTTCTTCCTGATCAGCCTGAAGGCCGGCGGCTTTGGCCTCAACCTCACCGCCGCCGACTACGTGATCATTGCCGACCCTTGGTGGAACCCCGCCGCCGAAGACCAGGCCTCGGGCCGCGCCCACCGCATCGGCCAGCAGCGGCCGGTCACGGTCTATCGCCTCGTCACGCAGGGCTCGATCGAAGACCGCATCGTCAAACTGCATCGCAGCAAGCGTGAACTGGCCGAAGGGATTCTGTCCGGGCAGGACGGCGGCGCGCCGATGGATGCGGGGGCGTTGATGGCGTTGTTGCGCGGGGAGGCGAAGGATGAATCAGAGCAGGGCGCGCGTGATAGCATTTCGTGAATGCATTTTGAAGGCGCGCTTGACATCATGACCAACTTGAGCATTCGCGGCCTCGATGCCAAAGCACTTGCCGAACTGAAAGCACGGGCAGCAAGGGAAGACGCCAGCGTCAACACGCTGGTGTTGCGCCTCATCGAACAAGGTCTGGGCCACCGGCGGGCCAAACCAGCGCTTCGTCGTCATGAAGACCTTGACGCCCTGGCGGGGAGCTGGCGCAAAAATGAAGGCGTCGATTTCGAACGCGCCACGGCACCGTTCGGCAAGGTCGACTCCAAGCTCTGGAAGTAGCGCATGCGTGCCGTTCTGCTCGACACCAATGCCTATACGGCGTTCATGCTCGGCGCGGGGGAGGTGGTTGAGGTCGTCGCCCACGCCGAAAAGCTGTTTCTCACCAGCATCGTGCTCGGCGAGTTGCTCGGCGGCTTCGCCGCAGGCACGCGCGAGCCGAAGAACCGCAGCGAGCTGGCACGGTTCCTGGACTCTCCGCGCGTCGAAGTCCTGCCCGTCACCGCCCACACCGCCGACAGCTACGCGCTGATCACCGTTGGCCTGCGCCGCAAGGGTCAGCCGATCCCAACCAACGATCTTTGGATCGCGGCCAGCGCGCTGGAACACGGTGCCGCCCTATTGACGCGCGACGCCCACTTCGCGCAAATCGACGGTCTGCGCTGCGGGCAACGCCTGGAAGACTTCTTGCCGTAAGCCCTTCAATCCGCCAACCCTGCAGTCACCACATCGATGCGCGCCAATACCTCCGGCGTGAGCTTGTCCACCAGCGCCAGCGCGCCGAGGTTGACTTGCAATTGCGACAACTGCGAGGCCCCGGTGATGACCGAACTGACGCGCGGGTTGCGGGCGACCCAGGCCAGCGCCAGTTGCGCCAGGCTGCCGCCCAGCTCGGCGGCGATCGGCTCGAGTTGCTTCACCGCGGCGTTCTTCGCCGGGTTCGTCAGGCCGTCGCGCAGGAAGGCCATGCTCTCCAGCGCGCCGCGGCTGCCTTCGGGCACGCCGCTGGCGTACTTGCCGGTGAGCAGGCCCGAGGC
>JANOPR010000481.1:0-3456 GCA_031421955.1 Burkholderiales bacterium | reverse complement strand
TGCGCGAGTACACCATCGACGATGGCGGCATCCGCATGGGCGAGCCCCTGGTCGACCAGGAAGGCCTGCTCGGCGGTCGGCCGACGCGCAAGCGCCTCGCCGACCTGCCGGTCGCGCCCGCCCTTCATGCCCCGATTGACTGAGCCGCCCGGGCTGGAGCATTTGCCGTGAACGAAACGCCGGACCCGAGAGACACTGCCGCCGCAAACGCTGCGCGCGAGCTCGACCAGTTGCAGAGGAAGGTCGAGGAAGCGCGTGCCGTGCTGGCGCGTCTGCTGCAGGACGTGGTCGCCGCGGAGCGGAACCTGGACGTCAACCGGACCGCCCAGCTACTCGAAGCCAACGAGGAGCTGGTGGTCGCGGCCCTGCATGCCCGGGGTGACGCCGACACGGCCGCGCAAGCGCTGGACGAGGTGTCGCACAGCGCCGGGCACGACGCACTGACCCAGTTGCCCAATCGGGTCCTGCTGCTCGACCGGCTCGCGCATGCCATCGCCGGCGCCGAGCGCCACAACCCCCGGCTGGCACTGCTCTTCCTGGACATCGACAATTTCAAGCAGATCAACGACGCCTACGGCCACGCGGTGGGCGATGCGGTGCTCGAGCTGGCGGCGCGGCGCCTGGTGTCCGCGGTTCGCTCCGCCGACACGGTCAGCCGCTACGGCGGCGACGAGTTCCTGATCCTGCTCAGCGAGGTGTCCCACCCCGACGATGCCACGCTGATCGCCGACAAAGTGATCGCTGCCATCGGCGCGCTCAGCCACGTCGGCGGTCATGTTCTGCAGCTGTCGGCGAGTGTCGGCATCAGCCTGTACCCCGACGACGGCGTGGAGGCTGACACCCTGATCGCGTGCGCGGACGCCTCCATGTACCGCGCCAAGCAGCACGGCGGCGGCAGCTACGCGATGCAGGGTCACGCACCCGTGGGCACGCCGGGCAGCGTGGGCCGCAGAAAGGCATTCCCTGGCGACCCACGACGTGCTTGATCGTTGAACGGGCGTCGCCACGCGAAGCGCTTGATGGGCACACCTGCCAAGGATCGCGCCGCTTGATGCCGAACTGGCGGCACGCGGCGCGGCACGAGGCGCGCACTACGGCTTGCGCCCCTTCTTCTTCTCGTCTTGCGGGCTTGCATCGGCGTCGGCCTTCGAGTCCGACGCGCGCGCCTCGGGTGGTGCTGCGGCAGCGGGCGACTTCGCCGCGGCAGAAGCCTTGGCGGCGTCGGCCTTCGCGCCGTCGGCTCTTGCTCTGGCGGCATTGGCGGCGTCGGCTTTGCTGGCCTCGGCCTTCGCGGCCTCGGCTTTCGCCTGTCCGGCCCTGGCGGCGTCGGCGCGAGCCGCGTCGGCCTTGACGGCTTCGGCCTTTGCGGTTTCGGCCTTGGCCATGGCGATCTTGGCGGCGTCAGCGCGGGTGGCCTCGGCCGTCGCGGCCTCGGCCTTCGCCGATTCAGCCTTGACCGTGGCGGCCTTTGCGGCGTCGGCTCGAGCAACCTCTGCCTTCATGGCCTCGGCCTTGGAGGCCTCGGCCTTTGCCGCCTCGCCTCGGGCTCTCTCGGCTCTGGCTTCGTCGGCCTTGCCGGCTTCGGCCTTCGCATTGGAGGCCCGGCTCGCAGCGGACTTGGTCTCGGCAGCCTTGAACGAATCGGCCCTGGCCGCCGCAGCATTGGCAGCCGCGGCCTCTGATGCTTGGGCAGACTTGGCCGCATCGGCCCTGGCAGCCGCGGCCTTGGCGGTCGCGGCCTCTGACGCTTCGGCCCTGACAGCCGCGGCTTTTGACGCTTGCGCAGTGTCAGCCGACGCCTTGGCCGCAGCGGCCTGGGTGGCGTCTGCCTTGGCTGCTTCGGCCTTGGCTGCGTCGGCCTTCATGTTGGCCGCCTTGGCAGCGTCCGCTCGTGCGGCTTCAGCCTTCGCGGCCTCGGCCTTGGACGCTTCGGCCGTGGCAACCCCGGCGCGGGCTCTTTGGGTTTTTGCCTCGTCGGCCTTGCCAGCCTCGGCCTTTGCGTTCGAGGCCTTGGTCGCATCGGCCTTGGCCTCGGCCGCCCTGGCTTCAGCCGCCTTGGCAACGTCGGCCGTGGTGGCCGCGGCCTTCGCTGCTTCGGCTTTGGCAGTCGCTGCATTCGCCGCAGCGGCCTTGGTGGCATCGGCGTCGGCCGTGCCAGCCCGCGCCGCGTCGGCCGTCTCACCGGCCGCCTTTTCAGCACCCGGCCTGCGGCTTTCGCCGCGGCCGTCTTCACCCTTGGCCGCGGCGGCTTTGCGCGCCTCCGGCGACCTGCCGCCCGGAGCCGTTGCCGGCGGCTGCGCGGTCGCTGTCGGCGCGGGGGCTGCGGCCACCACGCTGACCTTGGGTTCGACGACAACCGGCGCAGCGGGCTTGAGCTGCGTGCGTTGCGCTTCGTCGATCGGCGTGCCCGGTCTGGCGGCCAGTTGGGTCTGCTGCACAGCAAACGGCAACGGTGCCGGCGGTGGGGCCGTACGGGCGACGACGGCGCGTTCACGCACTGGGGGCTTGTTGGCGGCCTCGGGGGCGCCGCCGTGCACGCTCTGCTGGACCGGCGCCACGCCGGCCACGCGCAGCACCGGCGCACTGATGAAGGCTTCGCGTGGCAGCTGCACCGTGGCCTTGGCCACCGGCTGTGATTGCACGAAGGCCTGCGTCGGCACGGCGATCACGGCGCCCGCCACCTGCTGGTTGGCATAGATCACCTGGTTCACCTGGGTGACGTTGGTGGTGTTGTTGACGATCGTCGTGTTGTAGACGTTGGTGATCGTCGTGGGGGCGATCACGGCATTGCTGCGATTGATGCTGTCGAAGTAGGTGCGGCTGACCGGGTAAGCGGGCTGGTAGACCTCGCGCGGCGCCAGCGGGAACCACCCGACATTGGCCGCGCTCGCGCCGCCGACCGACACCGCGACCTGGAAGTTCTTGCCGCCGATGAACGCCACCAGCGCCGGTGCGTACACCGCGCGCTCTTGCCGTGGTCCCGGCACCCAGGCCCAGGTGTTGTTGATGTGGGCCCAGCGACCGTAGTGCGACACGGCATAGCCCCAGGGCGCATCGTCGACCCAGGTCCAGCCCCAGGGGTCGATCCAGGACCAATGGCCGTCGCGGTAAGGCGTCCAGCCCGAGGCCACACGCGTGGGCGTCCAGACCGAGCCGTAAGTCGGATCGCGACGCCAGCTGCCGTTGGCGTCGAGGTCTTCATAGCCGACGACCTCGCTCGATACGTAGCGCGCGGACACGGAGTTGTCGCCGCGGCGGTCGCGTTCACGCGACCAGCGGTCGAGGTCGTCGTCGCGCTGCGCCGTCAAGGTCTCGTAGTCGGACAGGTCGGTGCCGTAGAAGCGGTAGGCGCGGCGTGAATTGACGGTGTACGACGCACCTTCGCCATAGACCTCGGCTTCGCCGCTCTTGACCATCACCGCCGTCGCGTCGTCGTTGGGGTCGACTTCGATGCGG
>JANOPR010000480.1:0-4223 GCA_031421955.1 Burkholderiales bacterium | reverse complement strand
AGTCCAAGACCCGCAAGGTGATGATCACCTGCGCAGTCACCGGCGCGATCCACACGCCGAGCATGTCGCCGCACCTGCCGATCACGGCCGACGAGATCGCCGAGGCAGCGCTCAGTGCGCACGAGGCCGGCGCGGCGCTGGTGCACCTGCACGCGCGCGACCCGGTCACGGGCCAGCCCGACCAGCGGCCCGAGGCTTTCGCGCCGTTTCTCACGCGCGTCAGGCAGGCCAGCAACGTGGTCATCAACATCACCACCGGCGGCGCGCCGACGATGAGCGTCGAAGAGCGCCTGAAGCCCTGCGCGCACTTCAAGCCCGAGGTGGCCTCGCTGAACATGGGCTCGATGAATTTCGGCCTGTTTCCGATGCTGGCTCGCTTCAAGGAGTTCAAGTTCGATTGGGAGCGACCCTACCTCGAGGGCTCGGACGAGCGCATCTTCAAGAACACCTTTGCCGACATCGCCAACATCCTCACCACCTGCGCCGCCAACCACACCCGCTTCGAGATCGAGTGCTACGACATCGGCCACCTGTACACGCTGCGCCACTTCGCCGATCGCGGCCTCGTGAAGCCACCGTTCTTCATCCAGTCGGTGTTCGGCATCCTGGGCGGCATCGGGCCGCACCCGGAGGACGTGGCGCACATGAAGCGCACCGCCGACCGCCTGTTCGGCGACGAGTACCAGTGGAGCGTGCTCGGCGCCGGCCGCAACCAGTTGCCCATCGCGGCGCAGTCCCTGGCGCTGGGCGGCAACGTGCGCGTCGGGCTGGAAGACTCGTTGTGGATCGGCCCGGGTCAACTGGCGCAGAGCAACGCGCAGCAGGTGCGCGCCGTGCGCCAGATCATCGAGGGCCTCGGCCTGGAGGTCGCCGGCCCGGACGAGGCGCGCGAGATGCTGCAGCTCAAAGGCGCAGACCAAGTCAATTTCTAGCCCGCGCCGGGCAGCGGCGGCAGCTGCGCCAGCCGCGCCGGCAGCAGCGCCCACACGGCGCGCTTGTCGTCGTCGTCGAGCACCGACCACAGGGCGATTTCATCGAGCGTGCGGCCGCAGCCGACGCAGTAGCCCGAGGGCTCGTCCATGCGGCAGATGTTCTTGCAGGGGCTGGGCAGCATCGGCCTCAGGCCCGTACCACGTCGACCACCGGCGCGCCGGTCAGGCGCTCGAGGTCCACGGGCGCGAGCTTGAAGACGCCGTTCGGGTGCCCGGCCGCGGCCCAGATTTCGGCGAAGCGAAACAGCTCGCGGTCGATCAGCGTCAGCACCGGCTCGGTGTGCGCGAGCGGCGCCACGCCGCCGATCGAAAAACCGGTTCGGACCTTGACGAACTCGGCGTCGGCGCGCGCCAACGCCCCTGTGATCGCGGCCACCCTTTCTTCGTCGACGCGGCGGTCGCCCGACGTGATCACGAGCACCGCGCGCTCGTCGCTGCGGCGCTTGAAGATCACGCTCTTGGCGATCTGACCGACCGCCACGCCGAGCAGATCGGCGGCCTCCTGCGAAGTGCGCGCCGCCACTTCGAGCCACAACGGCGCATGGGCATGGCCGCGCTCGGCCAGGGCCGCTGCAACGCGCCGGAATCCTTCGGGCGGCTGATCCGCGCCGGGCCGCCCCAAGCGGGCGACGCCCCCGGGGCCACGCAGGGGCTCCTTCGGATCCCTGGGGGCCGACGCCGTAGGCGTCTTGGGGATCCGGCCAGCCTCGGTCACGCGCTCGCCTTCTCACGCTTGCTGAGCAGCGCCTTGCCGGCGCGCGAGACCGGCGCGCGGCCGAGTACGCCGGAGATGAACGCGCCGGCATCGACCAGGGCGTCGATGTCGATGCCGGTCTCGATGCCCAGCCCGTTCAACATGAAGACCACGTCCTCGGTGGCGACGTTGCCGGTCGCGCCCTTGGCGTAGGGGCATCCCCCCAGGCCGGCCACGCTGGCGTCGAAGGTGTGCACGCCGAGTTCGAGGCAGGCGTAGATGTTGGCCAGCGCCTGGCCATAGGTGTCGTGGAAGTGGCCGCTGACCTCGGCCAGCGGGAAGTGCTTCAGCGCGCGCTCGAGCGCGGCCTGCGAGCGCCTGGGCGTGGCCACACCGATGGTGTCGGCGACGCCGACATGCTGCACGCCGATGTCCTTCATCAGCCGCACCACGCGCTCGACCTCGTCGGGGCTGACCTCGCCCTGGTAGGGGCAGCCCAGGGCGCACGAGATCGCTCCGCGCACTTTCACCCCCGCCGCCAGCGCGGCCTGCGCCACCGCGCGGAAGCGCTCGATGCTCTCTTCGATGCTGCAATTGATGTTGCGCTGGCTGAAGGCCTCGCTGGCCGCGCCGAAGACCACCACCTCGTCGGGCCGTGTCGGCAGCGCCGCCTCCAGGCCCTTCATGTTGGGCACCAGCACGCTGTAGCGCACCCCGGCACGGCGCTCGATGGCGGCCATCACGGCGGCGCCGTCGGCCATCTGCGGTACCCATTTCGGCGAGACGAAGCTGGTGACCTCGATTTCCTTGAGGCCCGCGGCCTGCAGGCGATGCACGAGCTCGACCTTGACCGCCATGGCCACGGGCTGCGCCTCGTTCTGCAGGCCGTCGCGCGGACCGACATCGACGAGGGTGACTTGGATAGGCAGGGACATCGTGAAAAACGCTCGGTTGACGCCAGCAGCCACTTTAACGCGGGGTCTGGCGCCCGCGCGCGTGGCGTCAGCGCGCCTTCGTTCTCACCGAGCCGCTGGTTCGGCAGCTGACGGCGACTCCAGCCGCAAGAGTTCGCCGCCCTCGGCGACCTGGTCACCCACCGCATACAGCAACTCGGCCACCGTGCCGTCGCGCGGCGCGGCGATGGTGTGCTCCATCTTCATCGCCTCCATCACGGCCAGCGCCTGACCGGCCTTGACCGCGTCACCGACCTGGGCCAGGAAGGCCACCACCTTGCCCGGCATCGGCGCAGTGAGGCGGCCCGCGGCCGGGCTCTGGCCGGCATGGGCCAGCGGGTCGATCTCCTGCAACACCAGGCTGCCCTGCGGCGCGAACACGGTAATGCGTTCGCCTTCGGCGTAGACCGCCAGCGTCCAGCGCTGGTCGCCCAGGCGCACGTCGTGGCGATCGGCGCCCAGGGCCTGGCAACTCAGCGGCCAACGTTGCCCGCTGCAAGCCAGAGTCAGCGCGCCGTCGTGGCCGCGGTGCAGCGTGGCCCGGTGCCGGGCGCCGCCGATGTCGAGGTCGAAATGCCGCGTTGCGCCGCCAAAGAGGCGCCAGCCATCGCGGCGCGACCAGGGGTCGCTGTCCTGCAGCGCGGCCTCGCGCGCCAGTTCGCGCGCCACGACACCGGTCGCGGCACACGGCACAGGCAGCGGCGCGTAGTCGAACAACGCTGCGCGCTCGCGTTCGATCAGCGCAGTGTCGAGCTCGGCGGTCGAGAACGCCGCGGTGTTCACGACCCGGCGCAGGAAGGCCACATTGGTCGACAGGCCCACGATATGCATCTGCGCCAACGCGGCATCCATCCGTGCCAGCGCCTGGGCGCGGTTCTCGCCCCAGACGATCAGCTTGGCGACCATCGAGTCGTAGTGCGGGCTGATGGTGTCGCCCTCGTCGAAACCGCGGTCGATGCGTGGCCGGTAGTCGTTCGGGTCGCTGCGCTCGAAGCTCACATGCGCCGGCCAGCGCGCCACCTGCATCGTGCCGGTAGCGGGCAGGAAGTTGGCGTCCGGGTTTTCGGCGCAGATGCGGGCCTCGATCGCATGGCCGCGGATCTTCAGTTCATGCTGGGCCAGCGGCAGCGGCTGGCCGGCGGCAATGCGCAACTGCCACTCGACCAGGTCCAGCCCCGTGATCGCCTCCGTGACCGGGTGCTCGACCTGCAGCCGGGTGTTCATCTCCATGAAGTAGGCGCGGATGTCGCCGTCGCCCGTCTCTTCGGCGACGAATTCGACCGTGCCGGCACCGACATAGCCGACCGCCTTGGCCGCCGCCACCGCGGCCGCGCCCATTTCGGCGCGCTGCGCGTCACTCAGGCCCGGCGCGGGGGCTTCTTCGAGCACCTTCTGGTGCCGGCGCTGCACCGAGCAATCGCGCTCGAACAGGTAGACGCAGTGGCCCTGCGTGTCGGCAAAGAGCTGGATCTCGATATGCCGCGGCCGCAGGACATAGCGTTCGACCAGCACATGGTCGTCGCCGAAGCTGGCCTTGGCCTCGCGCTGACAAGAAGCGAGTGCGGCCGCGAAGTCGTCTGGCTT
>JANOPR010000479.1:0-2465 GCA_031421955.1 Burkholderiales bacterium | reverse complement strand
ACGGCGACCGCGCCCGGGTGCAAAGTGAGGTGCATTTGGTTGCGGCTGCCTCGCCGTGGCGGCAGCCAGGGCATGGCCAGCAGCAGTAGCGTGCCTACGCTGACCAAGGCCCACACGCCGGCCAGCGGCCATGCATAGACCAGTGGATAGAGCGCGAGCAGGAACCAGTCGAGTTCGAGCTCGGTTGGGGCGACCGCCAGATTCGCTGCACCGCCCTGGCTCAGCACCGGCTGCACCAAGGCCAGCACCAGCAGCATCGTCAGCACCGCGATCGCGATCGGGCGCGGCGGCTGCGTCTGCGCCTTGGGCACGCGCTGCACATGGACCCACATCAGCAGCAGCGCCAGCAGCGGCACGCCGATGTGGATGAAGACCAGGAGCGAGAACAGCCTGTCGCCCACACTTGCGGGCACGATGAAGTTGCGGATCAGCGAGCCGCCGAAGCCGGGCAGCCAGTCCATCCACTCGAAGCTGGCCTGGGTGACGAACTGCGCCAGGCGGTCCCAGGGCAGCATGTAGCCGTTGGCGCCGGCGACGTAGATGAGCCAGATCAGCACCACGCCGGTGACCCACGAGAACCAGCGATAGCCGCGCAGGCGGTCGAAGGCGAAGTAGCGCAGCGCATGCACGGCCATCGCCGCGATCATCGCGTCCGAGGCGTAGCGGTGCACGCTGCGCAGCACGCCGCCGGCAGCCCACTGGCCTTCGGTGAGGGCCTGTACCGAGCGGTAGGCGCCTTCGACGCTGGTGTCGAAGAATGCGAACAGGTACAGGCCGGTGGCGCCGACGACCCAGAACAGGAAGAAGATCGTCGAGCCCAGGTGGTACAGCGGATTGAGCTTGTCGCCGAAGGCGCGGTTGAACAGCGCCTCGGCATGCATGAAGCCCGCACGAAGCGTGCGCTGGAAGGCCCGCATCATCGGTGCGGACGCAGCGCGCCGAGCACCACGATGACGAACAGCAGGCCGCCGACGATGGCCACCAGGCCGCCCAGGCCCATCAGTCCCATGCCGGCGATCTCGCCGGCGCTGCGCAGGACCTGTTCCCCGCCGGCCACCTTGCGCTGCACGCCGTAGCCGCCCGACCAGACCAGCCCGACGATGTGCATCAACTGGCCCGCGCCGTAGAGGATCGGCTGCGCCACCGCGAGCCGGCCCTGCGGCGCGCGCCAACCGAGCTGCGGCAGCAGGTGCACGACCAGGCCCATCAGCGCCAGGGTCACGCCGACGATGCAGCCGTGATAGTGCGCCGGAATCGTGACGTTGCTGGCGCCGATGAACAGACCGATGACGCCGCCCGAGGCGAACAGGGCCATCGACGACCACAACGCGGCGCGCAGGGGCCGCGCAGTGGCGGGCAGGTTGCGCAACTGCGCCAGCGCCAGGGCCACCGCCAGCGCCACCGGCAGGATCGCCACGCCGCCGCCGAAGCGCATCGCCCAGGTGTGCAAGGCGCGGTGCTCGACGGTGGCCACATCGTGCGCAAGGTAGGCATACGGCGTGATGAAGACGCTGGCCAGCGCCAGCGCGAACAGCAGCACCACCACACGCGGGCTCAGCACGATGCGGGCACCGCAGGCCTGGGCCAGCCACAGCCAGGCCACCAGCATCACCAGGGTCCTGGTGAACTGCAGCGCGTGGCCGACGCCCCAGAACAGGATCTCGTAGTAGGCCTTGCCGTCGAGCGCCGTGGGCACCTGCGCCAGCGACCAGACCAGGGCCAGCAGGGCGACGGCGGCGGCCACGACGCTGGCGTTGAGCCCGAAGCGCAGCGCGCCCGCGCCGCCCAGGACGCCACCGATGCGCTCGGCGGCCCACAGGCTGCGCAGCACCTGCAGCGCCGCGCCGGCACCGAACATCGCCAACCCGGCGTGGAACAGCGGGCTGGTCAGCACCGGGATGTAGTTGGCCATGATCGGCGTGCCCGGGCTGGCGAAGGCCGCGACCACCATCAGCAGCGTGCCGGCGGCGCACAGCCCCAGCGCCGCCCAACTCCATGCCGCGGCCCGCGCCGACGTGTTCTGGGTCCACAGCATGCTGGCGATGGCGCTGAACCAGACCAGCACCGACAGATCGACATGCACGACCAGGGCAATGCGGAAGAAGTCGCCGCCGGGCAGCCAGGCGTTGACGCCCGGCGTGCGCGCGGCCACGAGCAGCAGCGAGAACAGCCCCGAGCCGATCAGCGCGATCAGGCCGAGAACGAGCCAGCCGCGCGCCAGCTCGAGCTGCACGCTGCCTTGGACCGGCAGGCTGTAGTCGGCCACAGCGGCGCGGGATGTGGGAGCCCACTGCGGGCGCAGCGAAGAGGTGTTCATTGCAGCGTGATGCCTCCCTGATTGACGTCGAAGTCGATCACGAGTACTTGGGCTGGTGCCAGCGTGACCGTGGCCTCGCGCTGGTGGGTGAAGCCGGGGCTGCGCGCGTCGTCCTTCAGCCGCACGGCGATGCGCTGTTCGCCGGCCG
>JANOPR010000478.1:0-2922 GCA_031421955.1 Burkholderiales bacterium | reverse complement strand
TGCGTGACCATCGGGCTCAGGTCGACACGGCCCGACTGGATCACCGACATCAACCGGCGCATGCGCTCCTTGCCACCCGGGCACAGCGTGGTCACGATCTGGTGGTCGCCCAGCCCGGCAGCGAAGGCGCCCAGCGGAATGGTCAGGTCGGTGGAATACACGCCCAGGCTCGACAAGGTCCCGCCCGGCCGCAGCACGCGCAGGCAGGCCTCGAACGTCGCCTGCGTGCCGAGGGCCTCGATGGCGACGTCCACACCGCGGCCGCCGGTGAGCCGCATGATCTCTGCGACCGGGTCGGTGCGGCTGCTGTCGATCACGTGGTCGGCACCCATCTGTCGGGCGATCTCCAGGCGGTTGCCGAGACGGTCTACGCCGATGACCGTGGTCGCGCCGCTCAGCTTGGCGCCTGCCGTGGCACACAGCCCGATCGGCCCCTGCGCGAACACGGCGACGGTGTCGCCGATACGTATGCCGGCGCGCTCGGCGCCGCCAAAACCCGTCGACATGATGTCGGGGCACATCAGCACCTGTTCGTCGCTCAGCTCGTCCGGCACCGCGGCGAGGTTGGCCATGGCATCCGGCACGAGCACGTACTCGGCCTGGCAGCCGTCGATGGTGTTGCCGAATTTCCAGCCGCCCATTGGCTTCCAGCCGTGCGCCGTGCCGGCACCGTCTTGCGAGCCTTGGCCGCACTGGCAGGCGTTGCTCCAGCCGCTCGGCGTGATGGCGCCGGCAATGACACGCTGCCCTTCGCTGTAGCCCTGCACGGCCGAGCCCAGCTTGTGAATGACGCCGACCGGCTCGTGGCCGACCGTCAGGCCACGCGCGACCGGGTATTCGCCTTTGAGGATGTGAATGTCGGTGCCGCAGATGGTCGTCGTGCTGACCTTGATCAGCGCATCGAGCGGGCCGACATCGGGAATGCGTTTGTCGTCGAGCACGATGCGGCCGGGTTCAACAAATACCGCCGCCTTCATCATCGCCATGGTCTTCTCCTGGGGGTTCGTCAGACTAGGCGAACCCGCATGCCAGGGCTTGATCCCCGTCAACGCAAGCAACAGTCATCGCCTGCGCGGACGTCGCGAGCCGATGAAGCTGGAGCCGTCTTGACCGCCGTCAAAGCCGCGAACGGCAAGCGCTGCAACATCGTAGTTCTCGATGCTGCAAAGGAACCCATCATGTCTCGAGTACCGCGTAACGATAGGCTCAGAATCGCTGGGTGGGTCACTGTGGCCGCGCTGATGATGGCGGCCACACCATGGGCCGCGATGGCACAGGCCGGCCCGAATGCCACGACCACACAATCGTCGATCGATCGAGGCGTGACCCTCAAGGTGACGCCGAAGTCGATCGGGTCGCAAGTGACCCGCTGGGAGTTCAGCGTCGTGCTCGACACGCACAGTGCGGACATCAGCGACGACCTGGTTCAAAGTGCGACCCTGACGACCGGCGACGGGCGCACGCTCAAGCCCTTGAACTGGGTCGAGACGGTCCCGGGCGGCCACCACCGTGAAGGTGTGCTGGCATTCGATGTTGCGGAGCCGCGGCCGACCACGATCGAGTTGCGGATCGCGCGGCCGGGTGAATCGACACCCCGGACATTCCGCTGGCAACTCTGAGCCACCGAAGGAGAAAGACATGGACTGGCTGACACAAAACTGGATCTCTCTGCTGCTGTTGGCAGGGGTGATCGTCTTCATGCGCTTCGGCAGCATGGGCTGCGGCATGGCTGGCCGACGCGCTCATCCGGAGCACAAGCAACCAGCAGAGCAAGGGCATCGGGGCCATGGCGGCGGGTGCTGCTGAAACGCTGGCCGCGATTTCGCGCGCGGTTGAGTTCCACACCGGCGAGCTCGTGCGCATCGATGCGGGCTGCCAAATCGAAGGCATGGTTTCCGCTGGCAAGGAGAGGTTCGCATGGCACGCACGATCGATGTTCAGCCCGCCTCCTCGCTCCCGATCGGGCTGCGCAACTTCGAAATGTGCGAACACAAGGGCATCGGGCATCCCGACACCCTCACCGACGGCATCTGCGAGGCCGCCTCGCGCGAGCTGTCGCACCGCTACCGACGCGAGTTCGGTCGTGTGCTGCATCACAACCTCGACAAGGGATTGCTGCTCGCAGGTCGCAGCGAAGCGCGCTTTGGCGGCGGCCGCATCCTCCAGCCAATGAGGTTTTTGATCTGCGGCCGCGCCACGCCGCTGGGCAGCAACGACGCCGCCTCCGAGGTCGCTATCGCCGCGGCGCGCACCCATCTGCGGACCCATATCGGTTTCGAAGCCACCGCGGATGCGGTCACGGCGCACATCGGCTCCACCAGCGCCAGCCTGCAACAGCTCTTTGCTGCGGGATCTGCGATGCCGCGCGCCAACGACACCTCGTTCGGCACCGGCTTCGCGCCGTACTCGCCACTCGAACGCAGCGTGCTCGATCTTGCCGCGGCGATCCGCGCACCGGAGTTCCAGCGGGAGTTTCCCGCCGCGGGTGCCGACTTCAAGATCATGGGCTGCCGGCTCGGCGACACCGTCACGCTGACGCTCGCGCTCGCCTTCGTCGACCGGCACGTGCAGAGCGTCTTGCACTACTTTGCGCTGAAGCAGGCGATGCACGACTCCCTGGCAGCAGCCATCGCGGCGCCCGTGCAGCTGCGCATCAACCGGCTCGATGACCTGCAGGCGCGAGATGAATCGGGCCTGCACCTCACGGTGACCGGGCTGAGCGGCGAGATGGGCGATGACGGCCAGGTGGGTCGCGGCAACCGGGTCAGCGGCCTGATCACGCCGGGTCGCGCGATGTCGCTCGAAGCCGCGGCAGGCAAGAACCCGGTGTCGCACGTCGGCAAGATCTACAACCTGCTCGCAACCCTGATCGCGCGCGACATTCACGCCAAGGTCGAGGGTGCCGCACACGTCAGCGTGCAA
>JANOPR010000477.1:0-2851 GCA_031421955.1 Burkholderiales bacterium | reverse complement strand
AATGGGCTGGGATACCAGCAAGGTCAATGTCAACGGCGGCGCCATCGCCATCAGGCACCCGATCGGCGCATCCGGCTGCCGCATCCTGGTGACCCTGCTGCACGAAATGCAGCGCCGCAACAGCAAGCGCGGCATTGCCAGCCTGTGCATCGGCGGCGGCATGGGCGTGGCGCTGACCGTCGAGCGTTAAAGTCCGCATCAATCACTGAAGGAGAACACCATGGCACAGAAAGTTGCGTACGTCACCGGAGGCATGGGTGGCATCGGTACCGCCATCTGCCAACGCCTTTCAAAGGAAGGCTTCAAGGTCATCGCCGGCTGCGGCCCGACACGCGACCACGCCAAGTGGCTCGTCGAGCAAAAGGCCCTCGGCTACACATTCCATGCCTCGGTCGGCAATGTGGCCGTTTGGCAATCGACGGTCGATGCCTTCACCAAGGCCACGGCCGAGCACGGCTCCATCGACGTGCTGGTCAACAACGCCGGCATCACCAAGGACCGCATGTTCCTGAAGATGACGCCCGAAGACTGGAGGGCCGTGATCGACACCAACCTGAACAGCATGTTCTACGTCACCAAGCAGGTGGTGCCGGACATGATCGAGAAGGGCTGGGGTCGCATCGTGCAGATCTCTTCGGTCAACGGTGAGAAGGGCCAGGCCGGCCAGACCAACTACTCGGCCGCCAAGGCCGGCATGCACGGCTTCACGATGGCACTGGCGCAGGAGTTGGCGAGCAAGGGCGTGACGGTCAACACGGTCAGCCCGGGCTACATCGGTACCGACATGGCCCGCGCGATCAAACCCGAAGTGCTGGAGAAGATCGTCGCCACGATTCCGGTCAAGCGACTGGGCAAGCCCGAGGAGATCGGCTCGATCGTCGCCTGGCTGGCCAGCGAAGACTCGGGGTTTTCAACCGGCGCTGACTTCAGCTGCAACGGTGGGATGCACATGGGTTGAGCTTCGCTCAACCCTGCGGGTGAACGTACGGCTCCCCCAGCCCCCTCCAGGAGGGGGTTCCAGTCAGTCGATTGAGCCGGCTGGCGCCGGCGGGGCCAGGGCCGGCAGTTCAAAGCGGCGCTCGATCAGGTCGGCGTCGTCGAAGTGGCGGCGGCCGACGAAGGCGGTGGCGTGGTGGCCCCATTGGCGCATGGCGCCCGGGCTGGCGATTCCCATCGGCCAAAACAGAAAACGTTCAGCGCGCTCGGTGCCCGGTACCAGGCCGTCGGGGCCGAAGGCGCTCTGGGTGGATCCCGATGGCGTGGCCAGTGTGCGCAGCTCACGTTCGTCGCGCAACGCATAGGTCGCGCCGCCCGCGCCATCGTCGCGTGCGATGCCGACCACATGATGGGTGCGTGAGGCCAGCCGTAAGACCACTCGTTCACCCGTTAGCAGCGCCGGCAGCCACGCCGGCGTGAAAGCCCATTCGACGGACGTTGGCGCGGCTGGGCGCAGCGCGAGCTCAGCGGTCGGAAAGAACTGGTGGTAGCAGCCGCAGCCGTGGATCGTGTCGACGAGCAGGGGCCGTCCGTCGTCGGGCGCCAGCGTGATGCGCAGCACCACGGCATCGAGCGCTCCTGCCAGGAAGTCCAGCGCTCCTTGCGCGGGTCGCTCGGGGAACCACAGGCTGTAGACCAACTGCACCAACACCTGATCGCGGTAGCGGGTGTGCGCAAGGCGCTGGTACAGCACCGGCCGTGTGGGGTCGACCATCGGTGCCGGGTCGGCGCCCCATGCCAGGCTGCCGAAGCGATCGAAGCGGCCATGGGTCTCGATCTCGAGCGCAGGGGCGTGAGCGGCCAGCAGGAACGAGACCTCGGCGTCCGTGAGTCGCAGCACGCCCAGGCCGTCGCGCGGTCGCGCCCGCCACCACGCCGCCAGGGCGGCCGGCGGCATTGCGGCGCCCGCAGTCGTGTAGCGCTGCGTAGCAGGCGGCTGCACCGACCCGCGCTGCAGCGCTGCTTCATGGCGGCTTTGCCAGGCCTGCACGCCGGCAAAGAAGGGCCAGCGCACCAAGGGGTACAGGCCGACGGCGCGCTGCCACAGGGCATAGCGGTCGGGCACCTGCGCGCGATCGAGCAAGGTCGCGCGCAGTGCGGCGTCGGCTTGCAGCGTTGCCGGCCAGCGCTGGCTGCAGGCACGCGAGCGCGACACGGCCGCGGCAACGTCCGCCGTGCCGTCGAGCGGAAAGTCCGTGCGCGGCAGGTTGGCCAGTTCGACCGCGCGGCCTTCGTCGTCAAGTCGCTGCAATCGTGCGAGCCAGGCCGCGAACGAAGCGGCGTCTTCGCGTGCGCGCGGACCGAGTGAGGCACTGAAGCGGTCGACGCGCAGGCCGGCGAAGCCCTCGATGCGTTCGGCTTCGACGTCGCGCACACCGGCACGGTCGATGGTTGCGTCGAGTTGCTCGAACCAGCGTGCGCAGGCGAGCGACTCCGCCTCGGCAGCCGTGACGGTCCGGGCCAGATTTTCGCAGCCGCCCAGCAGCGTGGCGGCCAACAGCGCGGCGGCGAATCTCAGGCCCTGCGAATCGGCCACGGCAATGCCTGGCTCAGCGCGGCACCACCAGGTGCGCAATCGAGTTGGCGTAGTAGCGCAGCAAGGGCTCCTCCTCGCGCCGTGCACGGAACAATCCGTCCTGCTCGTCCACCAGGTGGCGCTGGGTGAGCATGCGCAGCCCGGCGCCGACGGCGTAATCCCAGTCGCCGCGTGGCAGGTACAGCCGTGCGTTGTGCGCTTGCAGGCTCTGCACCAAGTCGGCGACGGCCGCTTTCAATTCCAGCTCGCCGATTGCCCGCTCGCCCTGCTGCAGCAGCACGGTGGCCACGAGCGGCACCGGCAACACCGGAATCAGCT
>JANOPR010000476.1:0-3720 GCA_031421955.1 Burkholderiales bacterium | reverse complement strand
GCGCCTGCACTACCTGGGCGGCGACCGCGCCGCCGCGCTGCTGGCCTTCGACCGCTGCGAGCAGATGTTGAAGGACGAGATCGGGGCGCGGCCCTCGTCCGAGACCCTGGCCTTGCTGGCCAGCATCGACAGCTCAGGGCCTGCGGCGCTGGCCGTGGCGGGCGCCGCGGTACCGGCCAGCGTGCTGCGCCCGCCCAGATTGATCGGCCGCGAGCGCGAGCTCGCGCAACTCACGCAGGGCTTTGCCGGCGCCCAGGTGGTGGCCGTGATCGGCGACGCCGGCCTGGGCAAGTCGCGGCTGTTGCAGGAATTCGCGCAGGCGCGCGCCGGCCTGGTGCATGTGTCGGCGCGCCCCGGCGACGCCGGCGTGCCCTTCGCTTCACTGGCGCGGCTGTTGCGCGCCGTGACCGCTCTGGCGCCAACCCAACCGGCGCTGGAGGACGGCACGCGCCGCGAGATCGCGCGCGTGCTGCCGGAGTTCGACAGCGCCGTGCCGCGAGCCGGCGGCGAGGGCCAGCGCCTGGTGCTGCAACGCGCGGTGCAGGCCCTCCTGATGTCGCAGGCCGAGCTGGCCGGGCTCCTGGTCGACGATCTGCATTTTGCCGACCCGGCCAGCCTGGACATGCTGCTGGCGTTGATCGACGCCACCGGCAGCGACGAGGGTCAACGGGGCGCCGGCCTGGCCGCTGCGCTGCCCTTGCGTTGGGCTCTGGCCTACCGGCCGGCCGAAGCCGGCTCGCCATTGCAGGCCCTGCACGACGCCCTGGTCGAGCACGCGCGCCTGCAGCCGCTGGCGCTGGCGCCGCTGGACGAAGCGGCGTTGGCCGCGCTGGTCGACTCGCTGGGCCTGCCCGGCGTCGATGGCCGAACACTCGCACCCGGGCTGCTGCAGCGCACCGGCGGCAACCCGCTGTTCGTGCTCGAGACGCTCAAGCAGGCCTGGGTCGATCGCACGCTGGATCGGCTGGCCGATGTGCAGCACCTGCCGCGGCCGCTGTCGGTCGGGCGGCTGATCGAGCGGCGCCTGGGCCAGCTCTCGCCGGCCGCGCTGGCGCTGGCGCGGCTGGCCAGCATTGCCGGGGTGGACTTCGAGATCGAGCTGGCCGAGCAGGTACTGGGCGCCTCGGCGATGCAGTTCGCCGATGCGCTGAACGAACTCGAGGCCGCGCAGGTGCTGCGCGGCGACGCCTTCGCGCACGACCTGGTGTTCGAGACCGTGCAGGCCAGCGTGCCGGCCACGATCGCCGCGCGCACGCATGGCCAGGTCGCGGCATGGCTCGAAGCGCGCGCCGGCGAGCCGGCACGCATTGCCGCGCACTGGATCGCGGCGCGGCAGGGTGCAGCGGCCATCGCGCCCCTGCGCGAGGCAGCCGAGCGCAGCGCGGCACGAACCGCCTTCGCCGCGGCCGCGCAGTTCTTGGAACGAGCAGCACATCTGTGCAGGGCCGCCAGCCGGCGTGCCGACGAATTCGAGGTGCTGGAGCGGCTCGGCTACTTCTACACGTTCGAGGATCCTGGCGCACCGCATGACGGCGTCGTTGAACGGCTGCTCGCCATTGCACAGGGCGAGCCTGAACATGTGCGGGCCGAGGTCGCGGGGCATGACCTGCTGCGCCGTCGTCAGCGTCACTCCGAGCCGCAGGCGCTCGAGTTGCTGCTACAGCGGGCCAAAGCGGTTGGTGACGAACGCAGTGTCTGGTCGCTGGTGACGTTGCTTGTGGCCGCCTACGTGCAACGCGCAACGCCCGATGACGCGCTGGCCCTCATTCGACAGCACAAGCCATTGGTCCAGACGCAGCAATCCAACGCCGAGCTGGGTGACATGCAGGGCAACCTGAGCGTCGTGCTCGCCAACCTCGATCGCTTCGACGAAGCGCTCGACAGCGCACAGCACGCACTGTCGATGATGCGCCGTTTGGACAGTGCGGGAGACACTTTGCAGGTGTTGTGCAACCTGACCCGTGTGTACCGCATGCAGGGTCGGATGGCCACTGCGCTGGCCGCGTTCGACGACATAGATCGCTGGCATGCGGCTGCAGCGCCGAATCCGCGCGCCTGGTCCGCTGTGAGGGCGCCTTATGGCGAGCTGCTGTGCGACCTCGAACGGCCACAAGCAGCACTTGAAGCGTTGGATGTGCAATTGGATGTTGCGCTGCGTGCCGCCGGCCGGGTCGGAGCAGCGTGGCCGATTGCCCGCGCGAAGATCTGGCTGCGCCTGGGCCAGCACACTCGGGCCCAGCAAGCGTTGGCCGCAGAGGAAGAGCGGATCCTCGATGCGCCCCGATGGCTGAAGGCACGCTGGTACCTGACGCAGGCCCAGGTGATGGCCCGATCGCAGGGCGGCGGCGACACCGATACTCCTGGCGCGTCGGCGATGGCATTGCTCGACCGCTCCGCCCACCATGCACCACGCGATCAACGCCGCTCGGCCTGGTTGGAGTGCGAGTTGCAGCGCTCGGCGTGGATCGATGCCTCCGCCGGTGCCGCACTGGCCCAGGTTGTCGCCAGCCTGGCCCGTCAGCAGGGGATGATGGGACACGCCTTGCACGCGCTGTACAGGGTGGCGGAGCGACGGCTCACGGC
Source organism: Burkholderiales bacterium (assembly GCA_031421955.1). Taxonomy (GTDB): domain Bacteria; phylum Pseudomonadota; class Gammaproteobacteria; order Burkholderiales; family Burkholderiaceae_C; genus CADEEN01. The sequence goes on along the minus strand of JANOPR010000476.1, from coordinate 1,137 downwards.
CGGACAACTTGACGAAGCTTTCGCAGCAGTGCGCCAGGCGCGCACTTTGCGCGCCTGGCGCTTTGGCGACAACGAAGCCGCCGAGCCGGTTTTTCCGAGCGGCAGCAGCCTTGTCGAAATTGAATTGATCGATGCTCGAATTGCGCTGGCGGTCAACGAAGCTGGCGCGCCATTGGGTCTCGAGGCTTCGGTGAACCGGCTGCGTCGGATCGCCGACGAACAAGTGCCCGAGCCGTTCCGCGACTCCTTCCTGCAGCGCAACCCGGTCAACCGCGAAATGCTGGCCCTGGCCCAGCGCGTGAGCGGCGGGCGCCTGGCCTGACGCGGGCCGGGGGCGTCCGTGGGTCGGTCCGGGCGTCGCGCAAGCCGCCGCAGTGGCTGCCCGGAGCGGCCTGTCCGCGCTGGCTGCGGCCTGTCGGCCGGGTTGAGCCGCGGGTCGCCTGTGGCTGAGCGGCCGCGCCCGGCCTCAGTACAGTGCGCCCCATGCAGAGCCGTCCCGCCGCCCGATGAACGCCCCCCTTGCCCCCGCGCCCAGCGTGCCCTGGAGCGTGCGCCTGGCCCCTCTGGTGCGTGGCTTCCACGCTTACGCCAATTGGCTGGTCTCGATCAGCTGGAAACGCTTCTTCCTGCTCGCCCTGCTGTTGCTGATCTGCGCTGGCATCTTGCAGAACCTGCCCCCGTTCAGCTGGACGATTTCCGAGCACATCGAGACCACCCGGCCGCGGGTGGTGACCCCCCCCTCGCCGCCGAAACCGCCGAAGGCGGCCAAACAACCCGCGCCGCCCGCAGCGCCCGAGGGCGCGAGAGGCGAGCACGCGCCGTTGATCACGATCGAAACCTCCAAGGGCCCGGCCGGCAGCGGCAGCGGCAGCGGCGGCGTCGACCTCGTGATCGGTGGGCATGGCATCCGCGTCAGCCCGCGCCCGGCGGCATCGGCGGCCGCTGCGGCATCGGCGGCGTCGGCCGCCATGCGGCCGCAGCGCGCGGTCGAACGCATCGACGTCTCGCCCGGCGGCGTGCGCATCTCGCTGCCGCCAGGGGCCACCACCGACACCGTGCGCGAGGCGGTTGCAGAGGCCAAGCGCGAGATCGAGGCGGCGGTCGAAGGTGCGCGTGAGGACGCCGAACAGGCCCGCC
>JANOPR010000475.1:0-6219 GCA_031421955.1 Burkholderiales bacterium | reverse complement strand
GCCGCTGGCCAGCGGCCGCACGACCTCGAGGAACACATCGGGCAGGCGGTCTGCGGGCTTGAGACCGATCTCGCCGCCCTGGGCCTTGTTGGCATCCTCGGAGACGGCTTTGGCCATCGATGCAAAGTCCTCGCCGCCGCGCACGCGTGCCAGCACGCTGGCAGCCAGTGCCTGGCGCTCTGCGACCAGCGCGGGGCTGGCGTTGTCGGGCACCGTCACCAGTACCTGGGCGATGTTGTATTGCACCTCGGCCGCCGCCGCGCCACGCTGTTTCTCGATGAACTCGTCGACCTCGCCATCGGTGATGCGAATGCGCTGCGCCACTTCGCGCTCGCGCACGCGCTCGATCAGCATCTGGTCGCGGATGTTGGCGCGAAAGCGCGGCAAGTCCAGCCCTTCGCGTGCCAGTTGCGCCCGCAGTTGGGCCAGCGTGATCTGGTTCTGCGCGGCGATGTTGGCCACTGCGCGGTCCAGATCACCCTCATCGACGCGTATGCCGCTGTCGCGCGCATGGCTGAGCATGGCGCGGTCTTCGATCAGCGACTCGAGCACCTGGCGGCGAAACTCCGCCTCGGCCGGCAGGGTCTGGTTGTTGCGTTGCGCTTCGGCGCGGGCACGCGCGGCTCGCTGGCTGACTTCGAAGGCAGTCACGAGCTCCTGGTTGACGACTGCGGCAATGTGGTCGCCGGGGCGCATCGTCGCCGCAGGCGCAGCCGCGGCGCGCGCTGCTGCACCTGTCGCGCTGGGCTGGGTCGACTGGGCCTGAGCGGGCAATAGGGCGTGACAGCCCGCCAGGGCCACGATTTTCAGAACAGTCTTCATCGGGTCGTCAAGGTCATTGCGTGTAGTCCCGCAGTGGCGGGTCTGCGCGGTTGTCGCGCAACAGCTGGTAGCCGGGGATATTGTCCTTCAAGACCTGGAGGGGGTTGGAGCCCAGCCGCGACAGGCCTACCAGCTCGAGTTGCAGCAGCAACCTCGTGGTGGCCTCGGTGCGTCCGGTGGAGACGCGCTCGGCAACCGCGCGGGCGATCCAGCAGCCGGTGTCGTACTCGAATCCGGCCAGCGAATCGGTGATGCGGCTGTCCTTCAATGAATAATTGATGCGGCCCACGCTGTAGAGGGTGCCGTTGCACGCCGATCCTGGACTGGCCTGGCCACGGTAGACGGGCCATTGCCAGCCGATGTCGAGCTGTTCGCTCGCGCCGCGCGCCAGGCGGTAGCTCGCGGCGATCGTTTGCAGCGGCCCCGGCGAGTAGCGCGCGCTGAGCACCGAGCGCGTGGCGCGCTTGAGATCGGGGCTGTACTGCAATGCCGCATCGAAGATCCAGCGCGACGAGACACGGGTCGAGCCCGCCAGCAGCAGGTCGGAGAATCGCTGCGTCAGCGGCACGCCATCGGGCGTGATCTGTTGGTCGCGCAACAGGTAGCGCTGGGCCACGCCCAGACGCAGGGCCTCGACGCCGGTCGCCGGGTCGAGAAGACGGGTGGTCACGCCGGCCGTGACCTGGTGCGCGTCCGAGACGCGGTCAACGCCGGTGAACGCGTTGTCACTGAACAGCGACACGGTGTTGAACCCCTTGGCTGCGCTGTCGAACAGCGGCAGCGTGGCCTGATCGCGAAACGGCGTGTTCAGGTAAAACACACGCGGTTCGAGGGTCTGCAGGAAATTGCGACCGAGCCAATTTGCGTTGCGCTCGAACACCAGACCGCTGTCCACGCTGAGCGTGGGGATGGCGCGCGACGCGCTGCGACGGCCGTCGCTCATCGGCAGGTCGGTACGGTAACTCGCCAGATTCAGCGCCAGCCGTGGCGTGAGCCAACTGCCGGGCGTGCGCCAAGTGCGGCTGACGCTGGCCAAGGCATGCGCACGCCAGCCTTCGGGCCGCGGCGGCCCGGCATCGTCATGGCTCAGCTCGAAGCGGTTGGCTTCGAGCTCGAAGTCAACGGCGAGCCCGTGGCCCCGCAGCGGCAGCGCGCTGGCGCTGCGCCAGCCCAGCTGCGGCGCGCGGTTGTACGGCGCACTGATCACGGCCAGCGGATCGACGTCCTGCAACACCTGCCAATGCTGCGTTCGCGCGTAGAGCATCGTGCCCACCCCGGCGATGCGCAGGTCGCGCTCGACATGCGTGGCCAGCGGCAACAGGCGCGGCGTGAAGGAGTGCAACACCCGCGGGAAGTCCTTCCAGTACGTGTCGTCCGACACCCGCAGGCCGGCATGGCCCCAGCGCAGCGCCTCTACAGCGGCGCCCAAGTCGCGTCCCTGCTGGCGCCATTGCAGGGCCAAGCGCTTGTCGCCGAAAACGATGTCGTTGGGCAGCCAATGGGCCCGTACCTCGCCCTGGTGGCGTGGCTCGAGGTAGCGGAACTCGGCGTCCACGCCGAGACCGCGGCGTGTATAGAGCAACGGTGTCAGCGTGGCGTCACGTTGCGGCGCGATGTTCCAGTAGTACGGCACTTGCAGGTCCAGGCCGCTCTTGTTGTCGATGTTGACCGACGGCGGCAGCCAGCCCGATTTGCGCGCATCGCTGAGCGGAAAACTCAGCGCCGGCAGGGCCAGGATCGGAACGCCAAGAAAGCGCAGCACCGCGCCCTCGGCGATGCCTTCGTTGGCTTCGAAGTCGAGCTTCACGCGGTCCATGCTCAACAGCCACGCCGGCATGCCGCCACCGTCGACGGTGCAGCTGGTGTAGGTCGCCTGGCTGAGCTGCGCGCGATTGCTGTCGATGAAGTCGATGCGTGCGGCGCGGCCGCCCGCGCCGTTGCGGGCAAAGTAGTACTCGGGCTGCAGGAAGTAGCCCTCGAAGCGCTGCAGCTGGAGATTCAATTCAGGGCCGGAAAACCGATCGCCTTCGCTGGTGAGGATCTGCACATTGCCCTGCGCGCGGGCGCGGTCTTCGACGCTGTCGTAGCTCAGGCGGTCGCTGCGGATCGTGATGCGTCCGCGCTGCAACTGCACATCGCCCTCGGCGACGACGTCCAGGTCGGGCCGCCCGCGCAACGAGTTGGCCTGCACGGTCAGCGGCAGGCTGCCTTGGGCAGCGCTGGCCGCACTGGCCGCACTCGCGGGTCGCGGCGGGGCGCTTGCAGTCGCACCCTGGGCTCTGACGCTGGCATGCGACAACAGCAGTGCGGCGGCGAGCGCCAGGGGGTGCAGGAGGGGCATGGACAGTCGCGCAGGGGCGCGGCTTGCACGGTTTGTAGAATGAAAATTATCCATGACAGGGTCTGCCGCCCGGGCCGCCCCCGAGAACCGCGACCAAAGCGATGACGATCCCCAGCCAGCCGGCCACCCCTGTCGCGACTTCGCGTGCCACCGTGGCCTGGAGCGATGCCGAGCGCCACGCGGCCTTCGACACATGGCTCGCGCCCCTGGCTGCGGCGCGTGGTTTGGACCCGGACTCGCTGCGCCCGGCCTCGGCCGACGCCAGCTTTCGCCGCTACCTGCGCATCGAGGCGGCCGCCGGGCCGAGCCTGATCGTGATGGACGCGCCGCCGCCGCAGGAAGACGTGCGGCCGTTCATCCATGTCGCCGCGTTGATCCAGGCCGCCGGCCTGCACGGCCCCGAGGTGCTGGCCAGCGATGTCGAGTGCGGCTTCCTGCTGCTGACAGACCTCGGCAGCCGGCTCTACCTGGATGCGCTCACCGAGGCCACGGCAAGCCAGGCCGACGCTTTCATGCGCGATGCCGTCCGCGCCCTCGTGCAATGGCAGGGGCATGTGCCCGCCAACGCGCTGCCGGCATACGACGAGGCCCTGCTGCGGCGCGAGCTCGGCCTGTTTCCCGAGTGGTGCGTGACGCGCGAGTACGGTGTGACGTGGACGCCGAGCGAGCAGAAGACCTGGCAAAAGGTGTGCGATGCGCTCGTGGCCGGGGCACTGGCCCAGCCGGTGGTCGCAGTGCACCGCGACTGGATGCCGCGCAATTTGATGGTCGCCGACCCCAACCCCGGCATCCTTGACTTCCAGGACGCCGCCGCCGGCCCGATCGCCTACGACATGGCCTCGCTGCTGCGCGACGCCTTCATCTCCTGGGAAGAAGAGCGCGAGATCGACTGGGCCGTGCGCTATTGGGAAGCTGCGCGCCGCGCCGCGCTGCCGGTGGCCGCCGACTTCGGCGACTTCTGGCGCCAGCTCGAGTGGATCGGGTTGCAGCGGCACCTCAAGGTGCTGGGCATCTTCTGTCGCCTCAAGCACCGCGACGGCAAGGCCAAGTACAGCCAAGACCTGCCGCGCTTCTTTGCCTACTCAACCAAAGTCGCGACGCGCTACCGCGAACTGCAACCCCTGGTCGCGCTGCTCGAGCCGCTGTCGGGGATCAAGCCGGTGGTCGGGTTCTCGATGCGCTGAGGCTGGCTGCCAGGCCACAGCGCCCGTGCAACAAGGCCGTCTCTGGAGAAGCAGTCTGTTTCTCGTTCACGCCCTTCAATGCCGCCTGCTCATTCATCAATTGCGACATCGTATCGAGGTCATCGACGACGAATACGAATACAACTTGACAGCGACGGAAGTTCCTCTAAACGGCGGCACTGCTGCGATCGTCCGGTTGTGGCTGGCTCGCCGCTGCTAGCAGCCGATCCTGTACAGCGAAGGCCAATGGAGCGAACGCTTTAAACATGCGCTTGAGGTAGGCGTAATAGATCTCGCAAAGGTTCGTCATCGACGTGTCTTCGATGTTGTTTCCGCGATGGCATGTCGGCAGCGACAATTCTTCGATCGTGACGGAACCAACAGGCCGAGCATCAGTACCAGCGCTGGCAAGGACAATGCCGATGGCAGGAGCATCCTGGTGAACGACCTTAGTCCGAAGGGCCTTGAAGTACTTCATCAGCGGATCAGCTTGCATCTCTTGTTGCCAAGGGGCATACCAGGCATCAAAGGCGGCACGGTCGTGCGTTCTTAGGTTCTGCATCACCAATGTCATCGACCGGCCGAAAACGACGACACCAAGGAATCCGAAAAGAAGTCTGTCGTGGTCTGCGTCCTTCATGTCGCGCAGGCCTTGCGCGACCATCCTCAGCATGGTGTCTGACCTAGTCACTACCTGAGACGGAGCCATCTTCGCGCGCCAATCGGATTCGATGAGCTCAGTGGCAGAAGTGTTGTGACTCACGTTGCTCCCCCGATCTAACTTGGCGGCCGAAGTCTCTCGTGCGGCCTAACGCGACTGAGCAACGTGTTATCGACGGCGCTGCGTAATGGCTGGACGCATCCTCATATTGCCATGGATGGCAACACGCAGATAGATATGCAAGCCAGCATTGGCTATTGATCGATGATGAGGTCCTGGGTCGCTGCCTTCCGCGGCAAAACAGGCGCAGCGGCATGCAGGCTCTTTGTCGTGCTCAGCACTCGACGATGTTCACCGCAAGGCCGCCGCGCGCGGTTTCCTTGTACTTGGACATCATGTCGGCGCCGGTCTCGCGCATGGTCTTGATGACCTGGTCGAGCGAGACATGGTGCGTGCCGTCGCCGCGCAGCGCCATGCGCGCGGCGTTGATGGCCTTGACCGAGGCGATCGCGTTGCGCTCGATGCAGGGAATTTGCACCAGCCCGCCGACCGGGTCGCAGGTCAGGCCCAGGTGGTGCTCCATGCCGATCTCGGCGGCGTTCTCGACCTGCTCGGGCGTGCCGCCCATGACCGCGCACAAAGCGCCTGCCGCCATCGAACAGGCCACGCCGACTTCGCCCTGGCAGCCGACCTCGGCGCCGCTGATGCTGGCGTTTTCCTTGTAGAGGATGCCGATGGCGGCAGCGGTGAGCAGGAAGTCGAGCACCCCCGCGTCGCTGGCGCCAGGATAGAAGCGTGTGTAGTAGTGCAGCACGGCCGGCACGATGCCGGCCGCGCCATTCGTGGGCGCCGTCACGACGCGGCCACCGGCGGCGTTCTCTTCGTTGACGGCGAGCGCGTAGAGGTTGACCCAGTCCATCACCTGCAGCGGATCGCGCAGCGCCGCTTCGGGGTTGGCGGTCAGGTCGCGGTACAGCGGCGCCGCGCGGCGCTTGACCTTGAAGCCACCGGGCAGCACGCCGTCGGTGGCGCAGCCGCGCTTGACGCAGTCTTGCATCACGCGCCAGATCTTCATCAGGCCGGCCTCGGTGTCGGCGTCGCTGCGCCAATGGCGCTCGTTGCGGCGGACGACGTCGGCAATCGAGCCGCCGACCTCCTGCGCGCGCACCAGCAACTCATCGCCGCTGTGAAACGGGTGCGGCAGCACCGTG
>JANOPR010000474.1:0-13367 GCA_031421955.1 Burkholderiales bacterium | reverse complement strand
ATCTGAGACCACAGCGCCTGCCGCAGCGCCGCGCGCCGCTGCTTTGACCTTCAAGCGCCAGGCGTGCAGCAGCGGCTCGGTGTAGCCGCTGGGTTGCTCGCGGCCCCTGAAGACAAGCTCGCAAGCCGCCAGGTAGGCCGCTGACGTCGTGAAATGCCCGGCCATCGGCTGGTACAGGGCGTCGCCAGCGTTCTGCCGGTCGACGACAGCCGCCATGCGCTCGAAGGTTGCTTGCACTTGAGCGACCGTTGCGATGCCGTGATGCAACCAATTGGCGATGTGCTGGCTGGAGATGCGCAGCGTGGCACGGTCCTCCATCAGGCCGACGTTGTGGATGTCAGGCACCTTCGAGCAACCCACGCCCTGGTCGATCCAGCGCACGACATAGCCAAGGATGCCCTGGGCGTTGTTGTCGGGCTCTTGCTGGATCTCGGCGCCCGACCAGGTCGGCTTCTCGACCACGGGAACCGTCAGCAGGCCTGCCAGCAGGGCCTCGCGCTCGGCCCCGATGTCGCCCTGCTCCATCTGCTCTTGCACGGCGAAGACGTCAACCTGGTGGTAATGGAGCGCATGCAGCGTGGCCGCGGTCGGGCTCGGCACCCAGGCGGTGTTGGCGCCGGCCAGCGGGTGGGCGATCTTCTGCGCCAGCATCGCGGCCATCAGGTCCGGCATGGCCCACATGCCCTTGCCGATCTGGGCCCGGCCTCGCAGGCCGCACTCGAGGCCGACCCGCACATTGCTACGCTCGTAGGCCTGGATCCAGGCGCTGGACTTCATGTCGCCCTTGCGCAGCATCGGACCGGCGAGCATGGCGGAGTGCATCTCGTCGCCGGTGCGGTCGAGGAAGCCCGTGTTGATGAAGGCCACGCGCTCGGCCGCTGCCGCGATGCAGGCCTTCAGGTTGACGCTGGTGCGCCGTTCCTCGTCCATGATGCCGAGCTTGACGGTGTTCTTCGGCAGTCCGAGCAGGGCTTCGACGCGGCCGAACAGCTCGCCGGCATAGGCGACTTCGGCCGGCCCGTGCATCTTGGGCTTGACGATGTAGACCGAGCCGGTGCGTGAGTTGCCCCGGCGCGTCAGATCGTGGAGCGCAATCGCGGTCGTGACCACGGCATCGAGGATGCCCTCGGGAATTTCCTGGCCGCCACCCCACAGCACCGCCGGGCTTGACATCAGGTGGCCGACATTGCGCACGAAGAGCAACGAGCGGCCATGCAGAACGACTTCGCCGCCGCGCGCGCCGGTATAGCGCCGGTCCGGATTCAGGCCCCGCGTCGAGGTCCGGCCGTCCTTGGTCACCGGGGCCGTCAATGTGCCCTGCATGATGCCGAGCCAGTTGGCATAGGCCTGGACCTTGTCCTGGGCATCGACCACGGCGACCGAGTCCTCCAGGTCCAGGATCGTCGACAGCGCGGCCTCGAGCACGAGGTCGGCCACGCCGGCCGCGTCGCTGGCGCCGATCACGGTGTTGCGGTCGATTCGCAGGTCCAGGTGCAGGCCGTTGTGGGTCAGCAGGACGGCACAGGGGGTCGCGGCAGCACCCTGGAAACCGACGAACTGTGCCGGCGAGGCCAGCCCGCTGCGACGACCTCCGCGCAGCGTCACCACCAGCTTGCCGCCTTCGACGGCGTAACCGGTCGCGTCGACATGCGAGCCTCGTTTCAGTGGCGCCGTGCGGTCCAGCACATGGCGGGCGTACTCAATGACCTTGGCGCCGCGTGCCGGGTTGTAGCCGCGGCCCTTGCCGGCCCCGCCGGTCTCGGCTATCGCGTCGGTGCCATACAGCGCGTCATACAGCGAGCCCCAGCGTGCGTTGGCGGCATTCAGGGCATAGCGTGCGTTCGTGATCGGCACCACCAGCTGCGGGCCGGCTTGCAGGGCGAGTTCGGCGTCGACGTGCTTCGTTGTCACGCGCACGCTGCCGGGCGCCGGCTCGAGGTAGCCGATCTTCTCCAGGAACTTTCGGTAGGCGCGCATGTTCGTGATCGGCCCTGGGTGGGCCGCATGCCAGGCGTCGAGTTCGGACTGCAAGCGTTCACGCTCGGCCAGCAGCGCGGCGTTCTTCGGCGCCAACTCGTGCACCAGGGCGTCCAATCCTGTCCAGAACGCAGCGCGCTCGACGCCCGTGCCGGGCAGCACCTCCTCGTTGATGAAGCGGTGCAGCGGGGTGGCGACTTGCAGGCGGTGCACCGTGGTGCGCGGGGTCCAAGCGTCGGTCATGTTCTTAGTCAGCATCATCGGGCGGGGAAAAAGCTCAGGGTATCGCGCAGGCTGCGGCCGGTGCGCGACGGCGCCGTGTCGAGCTGCTCCAAGGGCAGCCCGGCCCGATTGACCCACAGGGTCGTGTAGCCGAACCAGGTGGCGCCGACGGCGTCCCAGCAGTTGCTCGACACGAACAGGATTTCCTGTGCCGTCAGCTGGAGTGCTTTCGGGCCGATGGCATAGGCGGCCGCGTCGGTCTTGAAACGCTTCACCCCGTCTACCGACAGGACAGGGTCCAGCAGCTCGGCAAAGCCGGCGCTCTTGATGGCCACGGCCAGCATCTGCGGATCGCCATTGGACAGGACGCCCGCGACGATGCCGCGGCGCTTCAACTCCAGCAGCACGTCGCGGTTCTCGGGGAAGGCGCTCAAGTGCCGGTACTGGTTCATCAGTTGCTCTTCGGCGTCTTTCTCGAGCGGCAACGCCAGCCGTGCCGCGGCGTAGCGCAGGCCGTCGCGCGTGACCTCCCAGAAGGGTTTGTAGCGACCGCTCAGGGTCAGCAGCCGCGTGTAGTCGATCTGCTTCTCGCGCCACAGCAGCGACAGGCGCTCGCCGTGGCCCGGGAACAGCTGTTCTGCGCGCAATACGACGCTGTGCACGTCGAACAAGGTGCCGTAGGCGTCGAACAGGACGGCACGTGGCGGGGTTGCTTGGTCAGGCATCTGCGCAATCTATTCGCTACGCGGGACGACATTAAGTACCAAAAACGACAGGGATTGATGACCTCGATGCAAAATCTGCCGCCATGGACAAGCTCAAGCAGATCGAGTCGTTTGCCTCGGTTGCGATCAAGGGCAGCCTGACCGCAGCCGCCAAGGCCGAGGGCGTCGCGCCGGCCGTGATCGGTCGCCGCATCGACGCGCTCGAAGAACGCCTTGGCGTCAAGCTGCTGGTGCGGACGACACGGCGTATCTCACTGACCCATGAAGGCAGTGCCTTCCTCGACGATTGCCACCGCGTCCTCGCTGACTTGAGCAACGCTGAAGCCAGCGTCAGCGCGGGCGGTGTGAAAGCTAGTGGCTACTTGCGCATCACCGCGCCAGGGGGCTTCGGTCGTCGCCATGTGGCCCCGATGGTGCCGAAGTTCGTGGCCCAGCACCCCGACGTTCACGTGTCGCTGAACCTGTCAGATCGCGTGGTCGACATTGTCAATGAAGGCTTCGATTGCGCAGTGCGCGTCGGCGACCTGCCCGATTCCAGCCTAGTGAGCGTGCGGCTGGCCGACAACCGCCGCCTGTGCGTGGCGGCGCCCGCCTACCTGCAGCGTGCAGGCGTGCCGAAGTCGCCGGCCGATCTGCAGCGCCACGAATGCCTGACGCTCAGCTCAGATGCCAGCCAGACGAGGGGGTGGGCTTTCAGCGCTGGCGATAACGTCACGCACATCCGTCACAATGGCCGGCTCGACTGCAGTGACGGCGAGGTACTGCAAGACTGGTGTGTGCATGGCCTGGGCATCGCCTGGCGCAGCACCTGGGAGGTCGACGAGGACATTGCCGCCGGGCGCCTGGTCGCGTTGCTCAGGGACTATGACGCCCCGCCCAATGGCATCTACGCCTTGTTCCCGCAGCGCAAGCACCTGCCGCTGCGGGTGCGGCTGTGGATCGACTTCCTCAAGCACAGCTGGGCAGACCCGGCCTACTGGGGCGTACCCGCCAAGGCGGCGTGAATCGTCAGCGAGCCAGGCGCATCCTGGGCTCGCATGCGGGGCGTGCGGTGCGGCCTCAGGCCAGCGCCGGGCCGCCCCAAGCGGCCTGAGCTCCCTTCGGGCGGCGCGACCTCCGCGAGCTTGGGGCCGTCATCTCATGCTTTCTTGCTCAGGCACTCCTTCATGAAGGCCTTGCGCGGGTCGCCGGCCAGCTTCTTCTCGCCGGCGTCCTTGTTGCACATCTTCATCTTGTCTTGCTGCGTGGCGGCCGCGGCGGGTTTGGCCGACAGGCACTCCTTCATGAAGGCCTTGCGCGGGTCGCCGGCCAGCTTCTTCTCGCCGGCGTCCTTGTTGCAGCTGGCCATCTTGCCCTGCTGAGCCGTGGGCTTCTTGTCGGCCATCGGCGCCGAAGCCGCGTGGCTGGCGGCAAACGAGGGGCCAGCCATTGCGGCAAACGCCAGTGCGACGGCGGATATTGTCAGTTTCATGGGGTTTCCTTCATTCTCAGAGCATGAGCAGGATTGCTGCGCCGGATTGAAGCAGACCCTGCCTCCACCGGCAAGTGCTGCAACGCATTGCGACGGATCGGGCTGACAGGCCGGGAGAAAGAGGGCTCAGAGGATGCGTCGGGGGTGGTCCAAGGCCTCGTGCGCGGCGTGCAGGCGCCGCACCAGCACCTTGATGAAGGCGTCGTCGAAACGGTGGCGCGTGCCGGGGGACAGCTGGCCCAAGGTTTCGGGCGTGAAGGACACCGTCGTGCAGGGGGTGGAGACGACCACGTCAGCGCGGTGCAGCCGCAACTCCACACTCGGCGCCAGGTAGGCCATTTCGCCGACCGAGGTGCCGCGGCCGAGCTGCGCGACCTTGCGGCCGTCCCGAAACACCTCAACCTCGCCTTGGGCCAGGATGTGGAAACTGCCGCCCTCCTGCCCCTTCTTGTAGAGCGGATGGCCAAAGTTGAAACGCTGCCACTTGGCACGGTGCACGACTTCCCACAGCTCGACATCGCCGAAGTCGGCAAAGAACTCCAGCGAGCGCAGTAGATTGAAACGCTCGGAGTCGAGCACGCCCTGCAGGCGCCCTCGGGGAACCTCGCGTCGCGCCACCAGCCCCGACAACTCCTGCGCGAAGATCTCCCAGTTCGCCGGGCGGTCAGCGGGTTGCTTGGACAGTGCGCCAAGAATCAGGGCGTCCAGACTGGCCGGGACGCCGCTGCGCAGGGCCGACAGGGGTGCCGGCGCTTCGTTGAAGACCTGGTGCATCAGGGCCGCCTGTGTCGGCCCCTCGAAGGGCGGGCGCCCGGCGATCAGGTGGTACAGGACCGCGGCGAGCGAGTAGATGTCCGCGCCACAGTCCAGCGCGCTGCCGTCGAGCTGCTCGGGCGACATGTAGGCCAGCGAACCGACTCGGTGTACCTGGGTGCGGTCGGCCTCGAGTTGCAGCACGCTGCCGAAGTCAGTGATCTTGATGTCGACCACCTGGTCGTGATCCATGACAGCCAACAGATTGGCAGGCTTGACGTCGCGGTGGATCAGGCCCTGGCGGTAGACGTAGCCCAGCGCCATGGCGCACTTGAACCCGATCTCGACGATCTGTTCCAGTGACAGCAGGGCGTCGGGCTGGCAGAAGTTGCGCAGCGTGACGCCGGGCACGTACTCCATCACCAGGTAGGGCTGCAGCGGGTCGGCCACGGCGTCGAAGATCTGCACCACATTCGGATGCGAGAGCCGGCCCACCAATGCGGCTTCGGCGGCGAAGAAGCGTGCGTAGTAGTGCGACCCGCTGCTGCCACTCTCGGTTGCCGCCGAAGGCGCACGCACGCACTTGATGGCCACGTCGCGGTCGCGAAACTCGTCGCGGGCGTGAAACACCACGCTGGTGGCGCCTTCGCCCAGCTGGTCCAGCACGCGGTAGGGCCCGATGTAGCGCGGCAGCTTCGGCGTTTGCGCAACGGCGTTTTTCATGGCTTGGTGGGAGGACAGGCGCAATACTCGTGGCACGGTGGCACGGTGGCACGGTGGCTCGCGGGCGTCAGGCAAAGCGTGATTTTCTCCACGATCCCGGTGCCATGATGGGCCAAACAAGGGGCAAGTGCGGGCCCATCTTTCTCAGCCCGACGCGAGGCCTTGCCGCCGCAGGCGCTGCGCCTGCGCGCCCAGGGCGTCGCGTGCGGTACGTAGAATCGCCGCCATGATCCAAGCCCAGCTAGAGCTGCTCGACGCCCTGCGCCGGGCCGCTGCCGAGACGGCGCCCGGGCACGGCCTGACACTGGCCTTCGAGTCGCCCAAGCAGGCTGCGCATGGCGACCTGGCCATCACGGCGGCGATGCAGCTCGCTCGCGTCGCCAAGAGCAACCCGCGCGCACTCGCCGAACAACTCATCGCCGCGCTGCAGCGACAGGCGGCGGTGCAGCGCTGGGTCGCGGCACTCGAAATTGCCGGCCCGGGCTTCATCAACCTGCGCCTGGTGCCGGCGGCCAAGCAGGCCGTGGTCGCCGAGGTGTTGCGCGATGGGGCGTGCTTTGGTCGCCAGCCCGACAACGGCCAGCGTGTCCTCGTCGAGTTCGTGTCGGCCAATCCGACCGGCCCGCTGCACCTGGGCCATGCACGCCAGGCGGCCCTCGGCGACGCTGTGTGCAGCTTGTACGCAAGCCAGGGCTGGCACGTGACGCGCGAGTTCTACTACAACGACGCCGGGGTGCAGATCGCCACGCTGGCGGCATCGGTGCAGGCGCGCCTGCGGGGACTCAAGCCAGGCGACCCAGGTTGGCCCGAGCCCGCGTACAACGGCGACTACGTCGCCGACATTGCCCAGGACTTCGCCGCGGGCAAGACGGTCAAGGCCGACGACCGCAGCTATACGGCTTCGGGCGACATCAACGACCTCGAGTCGATCCGCCTGTTTGCCGTGGCCTACCTGCGCCACGAGCAGGACCTCGACCTGCAGGCCTTCGGGCTGCACTTCGACGACTACGTCCTGGAGTCCGGCCTGTACGCCGATGGCAAGGTCGCGGCCACGGTCCAAAGGCTGGTGGCCTCGGGCAAGACCTATGAGAGCGAGGGCGCGCTGTGGTTGCGTACGACCGACTACGGCGACGACAAGGACCGCGTGATGCGCAAGTCCGATGGCAGCTACACGTACTTTGTGCCTGACGTCGCGTACCACCTCGACAAGTGGGACCGTGGCTACATCAAGTGCATCAACTACCAGGGCACCGACCATCACGGCACCATTGCCCGTGTCCGCGCCGGCCTGCAGGCCGCGGATCGGGGAGTGCCGGCGGGCTTTCCGGACTACGTGTTGCACAAGATGGTCACCGTGATGCGCGGCGGGCAGGAGGTCAAGCTCTCCAAGCGCGCGGGCAGCTATGTCACGCTGCGCGACCTGGTCGACTGGACCAGCCGCGACGCGGTGCGCTTCTTTCTCATCAGTCGCAAGGCCGACACCGAGTACACCTTCGACGTCGACCTGGCGCTGGCACAGAACGACGAGAACCCGGTGTTCTACGTGCAGTACGCCCATGCCCGCATCTGCTCGGTGCTGGGCCAGTACCGCGACAAGGGGGGCGACACCGGGCAGCTGGCCGCGGCGGACCTGTCGCGCCTGACGGCACCGGCCGAGGCCGCGCTGATGCTCGAGTTGGCCGCCTACCCAACGGTGCTCGAGCGCGCCGCTGCGGGCTTGGCGCCGCACGACGTGGCGTTCTACCTGCGCGGCGTGGCCGCGGCCTTCCACAGCTACTACGCGGCCGAGCGCTTTCTGGTCGATGATGCACCGCTTGCGCAGGCGCGTCTGGCCCTGCTGGCCGCCACCGCACAGGTGCTGCGCAACGCATTGACCCTTCTGGGCGTGTCGGCGCCCGAGCGCATGGACCGCGAAACACCTACCCCCACATTGGAAACCCAAGCATGACTTCGCAACGTGGTGGCTTCGCCATTGGATTGATCGTCGGCCTGCTGCTCGGCCTGGCGCTGGCGCTGGGCGTGGCGCTGTACGTGACCAAGGTGCCGGTGCCCTTCATCGACAAGGTGCCGCAGCGAACGGCCGAGCAGGACGCGGCCGAGGCCGCGCGCAACAAGAATTGGGAACCGAATGCCCCCTTGGCGGGCAAGCCGGCGGTCAAGGCCGCGGCATCCGCAGCGGCGTCGCCGGCGCCCGCCGCGCAAGGCGTGGCACGCGCGCCTGCTGCAGTGCCGCCGCAACCCCCGGCCACGACAGGCAAGCCCGCGCCGGCGGCGAGCGGCTCAGCGGGCAAGTCCACCAAAGCGGGGGCCGATGCGTTCACCTACTTCGTGCAGGTTGGCGCCTATACCAAACCGGAAGACGCAGAACAGCAGCGGGCCAGGGTCGGCCTGATGGGCGTGACAGCGAAAGTGACGGAGCGGGAACAGTCGGGCCGTACGGTGTACCGCGTGCGGCTGGGGCCCTTCGATCGCAAGGAAGACGCCGATGCCGCGCAGGAACGCTTGGCCAGCAACGGCGTCGAAGCGGCCTTGGTGCGGGTTGAGCGATAGGCCCGCGCACTCTCAGTTTCGTCCAGACAATCAAGCAGCAGCCATGAAGGGCCCCTACCCATGATCTCCCGACGCGAATTTTCACTGGCCGCGACAGCATCCGCGCTGGGCCTTGCAACGCCAACGTGGGCCCAAGGGGCCGGCCCGGTCGAGGGGCGCGACTTTGTCCGCCTGAGCACGCCGGTGGCCGTGCCGGCTGGCGGAAAGATCGATGTCATCGAGTTCTTTTCCTATGGCTGCCCGCACTGCTATTCGTTCGAGCCGATGCTCGACCAGTGGGTCAAGCGGTTGCCTGCCGATGTCGCGTTCCGCCGCATTCCGGCCACCTTCAACGCACCTTTCGAGGCTTATGCCAGGCTGTTCTACGCCTTGGAGGCCCAGGGGCTCGTCGAGACGCTGCACAAGCGGGTCTTTGCGGCGATCCATGTGCAGCGCCAACGCCTGGACAAGGACGCGGACATCGCCGCCTTCGTCAGCGCCAATGGCGGCGACGGCGCCAAAGTCGTCGACACGCTCAAGTCCTTTGGCGTGGCCACCAAGGTGCGACAGGCCAAGCAGGCCGCCGAGGCGTACAAGATCGACGGCGTCCCGACGTTGGGCATCCATGGGCGTTGGTTCACCTCCGGATCGCTGACCGGCGGCAACGACAAGGCCCTCCTCGTCGCGGATTACCTGGTCCAGCGCGCCCGCAAACCCGGGTAACTGACGGCCCCAAGCTCACTGCGTTCGCGCCCGCCGAGCGGCCTGAGATTCGCGCACGAACTCAGAGTGCGGCCGCATCGCGCCGCAGGCGTGTGGCTAGAATGGCCTGCAAGTTCTGTGCCGCCATGACACCACACCGACTCCTGACCCTGCTGCTCTGCGCTGCTGCTGTGGCCCCGGCGCAGGCGGAAAAGGCGGACCGCAGCAAACCGCTGGTCATCGAGGCCGACCGGCCCGGCCTCGTCGACTTGGTCAAGCAGCTCGTGGTGTTCAACGGCAACGTCGTCGTTGCCCAGGGCACCATCGCCATCCGTGCCGAGCGGGTCGAGGTGCGCGAGCGCGCGGACGGCCACCGCAGCGCCAGTGCGACGGGTGGCGCAGACCGACCGGCCAGTTTCCGACAGAAGCGCGACGGCGTCGACGAGACCATCGAAGGGGTCGCTGACCGCATCGAGTACGACAGCCGTGGCGACGTGGTGCGATTCAGCGGTAATGCGCAGGTGCGGCGCCTGCGCGGCGCCGTGCCTGCCGACGTGATCAGCGGCGGCCTCATCACTTACGACAGCGGCAACGAGACCTTCAGCGTGCAAGGCGGCGCTGCCGGCTCAGCCGACGCGGCCAGTGCGCCCGGTGGGGCAGGCAGTGGCCGGGTGCGGGTCGTCATCACGCCCAAGCCCGAACCCGGCAGCACGGCGCCGTCGGAGCCGCGACGTTGACGTCTGCGCTTTCGTCGCTGCCGGCCAACTCGACGGGGCAGAGCCGACTTGAGGCCCATGGGCTGCAAAAGCGTTATGGCGCCCGCACGGTCGTCAAGGATGTTCACCTGGCGGTCGGTGCGGGTGAGGTGGTCGGTCTGCTCGGTCCCAATGGCGCAGGCAAGACGACGACGTTCTACATGGTCGTTGGTTTGTTGCGAGCCGATGCGGGAGAGATCTCGATCGACGGCGCCTCGATCCAACACAGGCCGATCCACCAGCGCTCGCGCCTCGGGCTGTCGTACCTGCCGCAGGAAGCCTCGATCTTTCGCAAGCTGACTGTCGACGAGAACATCCGCGCCGTGCTCGAGCTGCAGGTCGGCCCGGACGGCAGGCCGCTGCCCAAGGCGCGCATCGAGCTGTTGCTCGATGGCCAGCTGGCCGACCTGTCGATCGAAAAGCTGCGCGCCAGCCCGGCACCTGCGCTTTCGGGCGGAGAGCGGCGCCGCCTCGAGATCGCGCGCGCGCTGGCCACGCAACCGCGCTTCATCCTGCTCGACGAGCCCTTTGCCGGCGTCGACCCGATCGCGGTGATCGAGATCCAGCGCATCATCGGATTCCTGAAGGCGCGCGGCATCGGTGTGCTGATCACGGACCACAACGTGCGCGAGACACTGGGCATCTGCGACCGCGCCTACATCATCAGCGAGGGCCGCGTGCTGGCCGAAGGCACGCCCCACGACATTGTCGAGAACCCCGACGTGCGCAAGGTCTACCTCGGCGAGCACTTCAAGATGTGACATGGCGGCCCCCCGGTTCGCGCCTGGTGATCCGACCCCCAAGGGCTCTGCAAGAGCCCCTGCGTGGCTCTGGGGTCGCGCGTGCGCGTGGGAGCGCCCCGCCACCGCGGCGCAAGCGCCATGAAGCCCTCGCTGCAGCTTCGTCTGTCGCAGCATCTGGCGCTGACGCCGCAGTTGCAGCAGTCGATCCGGCTGCTGCAACTCTCCACGCTCGAGTTGAACCAGGAGGTCGAGCAGATGCTCGAGCAGAACCCGTTCCTCGAAACCGAGGAAGAGGCGGTCCCGGCGTTCGAGCAGTCGCTGGAGCGGGCCTCGTCGAGTGCGGCGACCGGCGCCGACCGAGAGGAGGGCGACACCGGGTCCGACGACGGCACGGGTGGCGAGGCCACGGACTTCGCGCCCGTGGACGGCGGTGATTGGGACAACGGTACCGAGCGCGAGGACTTCGACGGTGTGCGCGAGTTGCCATCGGGCGGCGCGGCGGCGGCATCCGACGATGAGCTGGACCCGCAGGAGCGCGACGCCGGCCGCCTGACGCTGGAAGATCACTTGCGCGCGCAACTCGCGGGCATGCGCCTGTCGCCCGAGGACCATGCCGCGCTGCTGGTGCTGATCGACTCCCTCGATGAGGATGGCTATCTCGCCGACAGTCTGGACGAGATCGCCAACCAGCTCGCCGGCGATGACGCTGCCGAGCAGGAGGCCCTGCTCGAGCGCCTGCAATGTGCGCTGAAGTGGTTGCAGAGCCTGGAGCCGCCTGGGGTCGGGGCCCGCGACTTGCCCGAGTGCCTGACATTGCAGCTGCGCAGCGTGCCACGCAGCGAAGCCCAGGCGATCGCCATCATCGTCTGCAAACAGCATCTGGACCTGCTGGCGCGCCGCGACCTGAAGAAGCTGATGGCAGCCACCGGCGCCGACGAGGAGCTGCTCAAGCGGGCCCAGGCCCTGATCGTCGCCTGCGAGCCCAAGCCCGGACGGCCGTTCACGCGCGCCGAAGCCAACATCGTCATTCCCGACGTCATCGTGCACAAGTCGGGCCGCGCCTGGAAGGTCACGATCAATCCGGACGTGATGCCCAGGTTGCGCATCAACGACCTGTATGCCCAGGCGATCAAGGGCCAGCGCAATGGCGCAGGTGCACCGATGTCGGCGCGCCTGCAGGAAGCGCGCTGGTTCGTGAAGAATGTCCAGCAGCGCTTTGACACCATCGCCCGCGTCTCGCAGGCCATCGTCGAGCGGCAGAAGGGCTTCTTCAGCCATGGCGCGATTGCGATGAAGCCGCTGGTGCTGCGCGAGATCGCCGATGAGTTGGGCCTGCACGAGAGCACCATTTCGCGCGTCACCACCGCCAAGTACATGGCCACGCCGATGGGCACCTACGAGTTGAAGTATTTCTTCGGCAGCGGCCTGGCCACCGAGGCCGGCGGCAACGCGTCGAGCACCGCCGTGCGCGCCTTGATCAAGCAGCTGGTCGCTGCCGAGCCCGAGCAGCGACCGTTGTCGGACAACCAACTTGCGGAAATGCTCGCCGAGCAAGGCATTCACGTCGCGCGCCGCACCGTGGCGAAGTACCGCGAAGCGCTGAAGATTCCGCCGGCCAACCTGCGCAAGGCCATGTGATGAAGCTCGACCTGTTCCTGCCGTGTGCCGGCGGCGCCGAGACGCTGCTGGCCGATGAGTGCAAGCGCACATTGGGCGCGAAGACGCGCCTGCTTGTGGCGCGCGGCGGCGTGACCGTTGAAGGCGACGCGCATGCGGCCATGGTGCTCAACCTCGAGAGCCGCCTCGCCCAGCGCGTGCTGTGGCCGCTGGCGCAGGGGGCGTACCGTCATGAGCAGGACCTCTATGACATGGCACGCGACGTGCGCTGGACCGACTGGATCACGCCGCGACAGACCCTGCGCGTGGACACCACGGCACAGCGCTCGCCGCTGCGCAGCCTGAACTTCGCCACCCTGCGCATCAAGGACGCGGTCTGCGACACGCTGCGCGACGCCAGCGGCGAGCGGCCGAGCGTGGACACGCGCGCGCCCGACCTGCCGCTGGCGCTGCACCTGACGCCGACCCACGCCACCCTGTATGTCGACACCTCCGGCGAGCCGCTGTTCAAGCGCGGCTGGCGCGACGCCCGTGCTGCCGGGCGCGACGTCACCGGCGAAGCGCCGCTGAAGGAAACCCTGGCCGCGGCCATGCTCGCCGCCGCCGGCTGGCAGGGCCGCGCCGAAGACGGCGCCCTGCTCGACCCCTGCTGCGGGGCCGGCACGATTGCGATCGAAGCCGCGCAGCTGGCCTGCGGCATCGCGCCAGGCCTGCAGCGGCAGTTTGCTTTCGAGCGACTGGCGCCGTGGCGCGACCAGCTTGGCGCCTGGCGCGAGCTGCGCGAAGCCGCGCGCGCACGCGTCCATGCCCCGCAGGTGCCGATCTTTGCCGGCGACGTGAGCTTTCGAATGACGGACTTCGCGACTCGCAACGCCGAGCGTGCGGGCGTACTGACCCCGGCCATGAAGGCCATCGACTTCAAGACGGCAGACGCCTTGCAGCGCCTGCCGCCCGCCGGGCGCGGCGTGCTGGTGCTCAACCCGCCCTACGGAGAACGCATTGACGCCAAGGGCCACGGCGCCCGCTCACCGCGCGCGCGCGCAGCGCCGGCGGTGCCGCGTGAGGACTTCGAAGGCGGCGGCACGCCGGCGACGTTCTTCGCCGAGCTGGCCTCGCACTGGAAGCGCAATTACGCCGGCTGGACCGCCTG
>JANOPR010000473.1:0-2426 GCA_031421955.1 Burkholderiales bacterium | reverse complement strand
GAGTGAACTTGGGGGTCAGCGATCCCAGCCGCGTGCACGCACGTCGGCCAGGGTCAGGTCCAGGCAACGCCGGATCAGCGCGACCATTTCGTCGATCTGCGCGCGGGTGATGATCAAGGGCGGCGCGATGATCATGCGGTCGCCGACGGCGCGCATGATCAGGCCGTTGCCGAAGCAATGCCCGCGGCAGACCATGCCGACCTCGAGCTCCGGCGCGAAAGGCGTGCCGCGGCCCTGGCGGCCCGCCTTGTCTTTGACCAACAACAAGGCGCCCATCAGGCCGCAGGTCTGCGCCTCGCCGACCAGCGGGTGCTCGTTCAGGTTCTCGAAGGCCTTGGCCAGGTAGGGGCCGACGTCATCGTGCACGCGTTCGACCAGGCCGCGCTCGCGCAGCAGCTTCAGATTGGCCAACGCGACCGCGCAAGCCACCGGGTGGCCCGAGTAGGTATAGCCGTGATTGAAGTCGCCGCCTTTCTCGATCAGGACCCGGGCCACACGCTCGCCGACCATCACGCCGCCCAGCGGGATGTAGCCGCTGGTCACGCCCTTGGCAAAGGTCATCAGGTCGGGTTTGAAGCCCATCGTTTCACAGCCGAACCAGCGCCCGGTGCGGCCGAAGCCGGTGATGACCTCGTCGCTGACCAGCAGGATTCCGTGGCGGTCACAGATGCGCTGGATTTCGGGCCAGTAGGTGGCAGGCGGAATGATCACGCCGCCGGCGCCCTGGATCGGCTCGCCGATGAAAGCCGCGACCTTGTCGGCACCGAGCTCATTGATCCTGGCGTCGAGCCAGCCCGCCGCCAGCAGGCCGAACTCGTCGCGCGACATACCCTCCGGCGCGTTCTCGAACCAGTAGGGCTGCTCGATGTGCACGATGCCCGGAATCGGCAGGCCGCCCTGTGCGTGCATGCCGCTCATGCCGCCGAGCGACGCGCCGGCCATGGTCGAGCCGTGGTACGCGTTCTTGCGGCTGATGAAGATCTGCCGCTGCGGCTGGCCGAGCAGGTCCCAGTAGCGGCGCGCCATGCGCACGATCGTGTCGTTGCCCTCGGAGCCCGACCCCGCGAAGAAGACATGCTGGAACTGCGGCGGCGTGATTTCGGCGAGCAGCTCGGCCAGCTCGATGGCCGGCGGCGTGGCGGTCTGGAAGAAGGCGTTGTAGAAGGCCAGCTCTTTCATCTGCCGGGTGGCGGCATCGATCAGCGCCTGTTCGCCGTAGCCGACATTGACGCACCACAAACCGCTCATCGCATCGAGGATCTTGTGGCCGTCGCTGTCCCACAGGTAGATGTTCTCGGCGCGCGTGATCACGCGCGAACCCTTCCTGGCCAGCGCCTGGAAGTCGGTGAAGGGGTGCAGGAAGTGCGCCGCGTCGGCGGCCTGCCACTCCTGCGTGCTGCGGCTGTTGATGGTTGATGCGACAACTGCACTCATCTCGGTATCCTTACGTTTTGGTGCATCGAGCGACGACCGAAGTGCAGCGCCCAGCGTGAACCGCCATGCGGCCGCCGCGGATCCGGCTTTGCCGGGCCGCCAGCGGCGCCCCCTTGAGGGGGAGCGGCGCAGCCGCTTCGGGGGTGGTCCCCATTACACGTGGAGCAGCAGATGCTCGCGCTCCCAGGGCGAGATCACCTTCATGAACTCGGCGAACTCGATCTCCTTGACCTCGGTGTAGACGGTCACGAACGACGGGCCGAGCACTTCGGCCAGATCGCTCTCATTGCGCAGCAGGTTCAGTGCTTCGCCCAGGCTGCGCGGCAATTGGAAGTCACCCAGGTAGGCGTCGCCCTTGCACTCGGGCGACGGCTCGATGCGCTGTTTGATGCCCAGGTAGCCGCAGGCCAGGGTGGCCGCGAGGGCCACATAGGGGTTGGCGTCGGCGCCGATGACACGGTTTTCGATCCGCCGCGCGGCCGCCGACGCCACCGGCGAGCGGATGCCCACCGTGCGGTTGTCGGTACCCCACTGGATGTTGATCGGTGCGGCATTCGAGCGCACCAGCCGGCGATAGGAGTTGACGTAGGGCGCGAAGAGGGCCATCGCGGCCGGGATGTATTTCTGCAGGCCGCCGATGTACCAGAAGAACTCCTTGGTCGGCGTGCCGTCTTCGTGGCTGAAGATGTTCAGTCCGGTGGCCTTGGCCAGCACGCTCTGGTGCACGTGCATCGCGCTGCCGGGCTCGCCCGCGATCGGCTTGGCCATGAAGGTGGCAAACATGTCATGCCGCATCGCCGCCTCGCGCAGCGTGCGCTTGAAGAAAAACACCTCGTCAGCCAGGCCCAGCGGATGGTCGTGGAAGAAGTTGATCTCCATCTGGCCGGCACCGGCCTCGTGGATCAGCGTGTCGACGTTCAACTCCATCTTCTCGCAGTAGTCGTAGACGTCCTCGAACAGCGGGTCGAACTCGTTGACGGCGTCGATCGAAT
>JANOPR010000472.1:0-2694 GCA_031421955.1 Burkholderiales bacterium | reverse complement strand
TGCAGCGCCTCGATCGCGCGCGTGGCAAAGGTGAAGGTCGCGAAGTCGCATTTGCTGACGGCCGCGGCACGGCCGTAGAGCTTGCCTGCGACGATCTCGCCGCCATAGGGGTCGTGGGTCCAGCCTTCGCCGGGCGGCACCACGTCGCCATGGGCGTTGAGCGCAATGGTCGGGCCCTCGCGAGCGGCTCCGTAGCGTCGCCGCACGATCAGGTTCGTGATCGATGCCAGCCCGCTGGCCTTGACCGCCTCCGCGGGCACGGCGTGCTGCTCAGCCTCGAAGCCGAACACAGCCAACAACTCGGCGGTGCGCTCGGCATGCGGCGCGTTGTCGCCCGGCGGCGTGTCGGTGGGCAGGCGCACCAGGGCCTGCAGGAACCGGACTTCCTCGTCGAAATGCGCGTCGATCCAGGCATCGAGGGCGCAGTAGGTTGCGGCCTTCACGATGCGGGCGCGGCCAGTTGCTCGAGCAGGGCCTGAAAGGCGCGCACCGCGAGCTCGGCGTCGTCATTCGTGATGCCTTCGAGCGGGTTGTGGCTGATGCCCGCATTCAGGCCGCGCACGAACAGCATTGCCTGCGGCATAACTTCATGCAGCTTCATCGCGTCGTGGCCGGCGCCGCTGGGCATGCGGTGCAGCGGCAGGCCCAGCGACTCGACCGCGCGTTCCCAGCGCCGCTGCCACGCCGGCGCGCTCGGCGCGGCCGCCGCGCGCATGGTTTCTTCCAATGTGAAGTGCAGGCCCCGCTGCTCGGCGATGCGTTCGAGTTCGTCAAGAACGTCGGCCGCGCAGGCATCGCGGACGTCGTCAGTCGTGGCGCGGATGTCCAGGCTGAACTTGCAGCGCCCCGGCACGACATTGATCGACCCGTTGGGCACCTCGAGCATGCCCACGGTGGCCACCAGGTGCGGCACGCGGGCCGCGCGCTGCTCGACATAGACCATCAGTTGACCCACTGCCGCCGCGGCGTCGCGGCGCCGGTCCATCGGCGTCGTCCCCGCGTGGCTGGCCATGCCGACCATCTCGCCCAGGTAGCGCACGCTGCCATTGATCGACGTGACGATGCCCAGCGGCAGATCGATCTCGTTGAGCACGGGCCCCTGCTCGATGTGCACCTCCACGAAGCCGAGGTAGCGCGACGCGTCGCGGCGCAGCTTCGGGATGTCGGCGATGCACAGCCCGGCATGCGCCATCGCCTGGCGCATCGTGACGCCCTGCGCGTCCTGCTGATCGAGCCAGGCGTTGTCGAAGTGCCCCGTCAGCGCGCCCGAACCGAGGAACACTGCCTTGTAGCGCTGCCCCTCCTCTTCGGCGAAGCCGACGACTTCGATGCCATGGGGCAGGCGCCGGCCCGCGGCGTGCAGCTCGCGCACGCAAGCCATCGGCACGAAGATGCCAAGCCGGCCGTCGTACTTGCCAGCGTTGCGCACCGTGTCGTAGTGCGACCCGGTAAGCAGCCGTGGCGACTGCGGATGGCTGCCATGGTAGACGCCGACGACGTTGCCAACCGCGTCGATCTCGACCTCGTCGAAGCCGCAGTCGGCGCGCATCCAATACGCCAGGCGCTGGGCGCAGGCGCGGTGGGCCTCGGTGAGGTAGGTCACGGTCAGCTCGCCGCGCTCGGCGTAGCCCGGGTCGCTGCGCGCCGCCAGCTGCTCGGCCCAGTCCCACACCCGATTGCCGAGCGTGGGCTCATGGCCGAACTTGTCGTTGAGCCGCATCTCGGCGATGCGGTGGATGTTGCGCAGACACTCGGCGAGCTCGTAGTCGGGGTGGTGGGCGAGGCGCCGCGCAAAGGTGGCGATGATCTCTGTCTTGCTCAGGCCCTGGCTGCGCGGCCCGCGCACCGCCAGGATGAACGGGAATCCGAAGCGGGCGTTGTAGTCGCCGTTGAGTTGCTGGATGCGGGCGAATTCCGCCGCAGTGCAATCGGTCAGGCCAGCCTTGCCCTGCTCGTGGGCCGACTCCGCGGTCAGCGCCTTGGCCACCATTGCCTTGCCGGCCAGCTCGGGGTGGGCGCGGACCAGCTTGAGTTGCACCTCGCGGCCGGCCTCGCGCACGACACCGACCAGCGCGAGCTTCAACTGGGCCAGGCTGGCAAAGGGGCGCTGCGCCAGCGCGCGCTCGACGATCCAGGGCGAATGCTCGTAGGTGCCGTCGAGCCAGGCCGCACATTCGGTTGCGCTGGCGGCGTTGAACTGTTCGAGGGTCAGGGGCATTCTCAGTCGCTGGTTGAGGCCGGCGCAGCGGCAAATGGATGCACCTTGCGCCAATGGCGCGCGATATCGATGCGCCGCGCAATCCAGACGCGGTCATGCTGTTCGACATGGTCCAGGAAGCGCTGCAGCGCCCGCAAGCGCCCCGGCCGCCCCAAGAGACGGCAGTGCATGCCGATGCTGAGCATCTTCGGTGCCTGTTCGCCCTCGGCATAGAGCACGTCGAAGGCGTCCCTGAGGTAGCTGAAGAAGTGGTCGCCGGTGTTGAATCCCTGCATCGACGAGAAACGCATGTCGTTGGTGTCCAGGGTGTAGGGCACGATCAGCTGCTGCACCGTGGTGCCGTCAGTCTTGGTCACAGGCATCCAGAACGGCAGGTCGTCGCCGTAGTAGTCGCTGTCGTATTCGTAGCCGCCCTGGTCGACCACCAGGCGCTTGGTGTTGGGGCTGTCGCGCCCGGTGTACCAGCCCAGCGGCCA
>JANOPR010000471.1:0-3842 GCA_031421955.1 Burkholderiales bacterium | reverse complement strand
CGGCCCACCGGCTCGTGCATCCGCCCGGCGCCAACCACCAGGATGCGTTCCGCACCGAGGTGCACGGCCGGCGAGATCGGCGCCGATTGGCGCATCGAGCCGTCGCCGAACCACTCGTCGTGCCGGCCGCGCTCGAGCTGAACCGCCGGGAACACGAACGGAATTGCCGACGAAGCCATCAGATGCCGCCAGCTGATCGCGCACGGCACCGCCACACGCTGCGAGCGCAGCCAGGGCTGGAACGGCCTGGCCGTCTGGCAGAACGTGACATGGTCGCCGCTGCTGTACAACGACGCCGTGATCGCCAGCGCACTCAAGTGGCCCGACCTGAGCATCTCGGGCAGGCGGTCCAGGTGCACGACACGCTGCAGCAGTTCGCCCAGCGGCTCGTTGTCGAGCAGGGAGCGGGGCCGCGCGCGGCGCCAGCGGGCAATCGCCCAGCCCATGGTCAGCATCGTCAGCCAGCGTGCGCCGGTGCGCACGACGCCGAACGCGTCGGCCCGGTAGACCTGGTCGGCGCTGAAGTGGCGCCAGACATGGACCAGCCCCGCAACCGACAGGTCGAAGCGGTCGGCATGACAAGCGATGGCCGCCGCATTGATGGCACCCGCCGAGGTGCCGGCGATGACACCGAATGGGTTGTGGCGCGGTGCGCCGACTTCACGGCGGATTCGAGCCACTGCCTTGAGCACGCCCACCTGGTAGGCCGCGCGCGCGCCACCGCCGGTCAGCACGAGGCCGGTCTTGGCGTGGTTGCGCGACGCGTTCATGGGCCACAGTCTAGGCATTCGCTGCCGTCAGATCGAGCGATCAGCGGTGGCAAAGGCGGCCAGTTCGTGACCGGCGCAACGCTGCCGTGCTACTCGTAGACGACTGCGGCGCGACCCTCGTGGGCCAATGTGCGCCAACGCGCTAGGGCTTCGTCGCTGGGCCAGAAGCGCGCTGCATCGCCCAGATCGAGCTCGGCCTGCACGGCGTGCCGCTCCAGCCGCAGGCGGATCGCCAGGCCCTGGTGTGTCTCGCCCTGGTCGGTGGCCAGCGCCTTGGCCGGCCAGGTGCGGATCACGTCGGCCACCGGCGGCGCCTTGCCGTTCACCGCCACCGCCAGGTACTTGCCGAAGCGCGCACGCGCCGCGGGCAGATCCCATATCTGGCTGATGCTGAGCCGCAGGCCCCCCGTGAAACGGTCGGGCTGCACCTTGCCCTGGACGATCACGAGTTCGTCCTCGCGCAGGCGTTCGCGGTTGGCTTCGAGCAGCTCCTCGTTGACGGTCGACTCGATGTACTCGCTGCCATCGTCGAGTCTGAAGATCGCGACCCGGCCGCGCTGGCCGTTGACGACGCGCAGATCGCTCACGATGCCGGCCAGCAACTGCGGCTCGCGGCTGTCGACGAGGTCGGCAATGCGACGCTTGGCGAACAGTCGCACCTCGCTCGCGCTCTGCTCGAACAGGTGCCCCGAGAGGTAGTAGCCCAGCGCCGACTTCTCCAGCGTCAAGCGCTCCTTGATGCTCCACGGCACGGCCGCCACCAGCGCCGGCTCCTGGGTGCTGGCCGCATGCGAGTCGGCAAAGTCGAACAGGCCACCCTGGTCGGCGTGCGCAGCCTGCGTCTCGGCCCAGTCGAAGGCCAGCGACACGCTTGCGAGCAGAGCGGCGCGTCCCCCGGCGCCTGCGGCGCTGCCCCCCGAGGGGGCGTCGCCGGCTTGGGACGGCCCGGCGCCGGCAGCGCGGTCCGCGTGCAGCGCGTCGAAGGCGCCGGCCTTGATCAGGGCTTCGACCGCGCGCTTGTTGACGCGTTGGCGGTCGACGCGTGCGGCGAAGTCGAACAGGCTGCGGAACGGGCCGCCGCCCTCGCCGTCACATTCTCCAGTGCCCTCGCGCGCGGCCACGATGGCCTCGATCGCACCCTGGCCCGTGCCCTTGACGGCACCCAGGCCATAGCGCAGCGTCTTGTCGCTCACCGGCTCGAAACAGTAGCCGCCGCGGTTGATGTCGGGCGGCTCGAAGGCCATGCCGAACTGCTTGGCATCTTCGAGCAGGGCCTTGAGCTTGTCGGTATCGCCGAGCTCGACCGTCATGTTGGCGGCGTAGAACTCGGCCGTGCAATGCACCTTCAGCCAGGCCGTGTGGTAGGCCAGCAGCGCGTAGGCAGCGGCATGGCTCTTGTTGAAGCCGTAGCCGGCGAACTTCTCCATCAGGTCGAAGACCTCGTCGGCCTTGGCCTGCGCGATGCCCTGGCGCGCCGCGCCGTCGCGGAAGATCTGGCGCTGCTTGGCCATCTCCTCGGGCTTCTTCTTGCCCATCGCCTTGCGCAGGATGTCGGCACCGCCGAGTGAGTAGCCGGCCAACACCTGCGCGGCCAACATCACCTGCTCCTGGTAGACGAAGACGCCGTAGGTTTCGGCGAGCACCGCCTCGAGCAAGGGGTGCGGGTTCTCTATCGCCTCGCGGCCATGCTTGCGCGCGCAGAACATCGGGATGTTCTCCATCGGCCCGGGCCGGAACAACGCGTTCAGCGCCATCAGGTCTTCGAAGCGGCTCGGCTTGGCGTCGCGCAGCATGCCCCTCATGCCGCGGCTTTCAAACTGGAACACGGCCTCGGTCTGCGCATTGGCAAACAGCTGGTAGACCGCCGCGTCATTGAGCGGCAACTGGTCGTAGTCGAAATTCTCGCGTCCCTTGCGGCGCGTTCGCACCAGGTGCTTGGCCTGCTCTAGGATGGTCAGCGTGGCCAGGCCCAGGAAATCGAACTTCACCAGGCCGATGGCCTCGACGTCGTCCTTGTCGAGCTGGCTCACCGCCGAGTCGCTGCCAGGCTGCTGGTAGAGCGGGCAGAAATCGGTGATCTTGCCCGGCGCGATCAACACGCCGCCGGCATGCATGCCGACGTTGCGCACGATGCCTTCGACACGCGTGGCCAGAGCCAGCAACTCGGCGACCTCTACTTCGGCCGCTTCGCGGCGATCGATCTCGGGTTCTTCCTTGCGCGCGTAGACCAGGGCCGGGTCCGGGTTCTCCGGTACCTTGGCCAGCGTCACGGTCTTGCCCGGCGGCGCCACGATCAGCTTGGCGATGCTGTCGACATGGCCATAACCCATGCCCAGCACGCGGCCCACGTCGCGCAGCGCCGCCTTCGCGGCCATGGTGCCGAAGGTGACGATCTGGCTCACCGCGTCGCGGCCGTACTTGGCCTTGACATAGTCGATCACGCGCTCGCGGTTGGCCTGGCAGAAGTCGATGTCGAAGTCGGGCATCGACACCCGCTCGGGGTTGAGGAAGCGCTCGAACAGCAGGTTGTAGGCCAGCGGGTCGAGGTCCGTGATCCCCAGCGAATAGGCCACCAGCGAGCCCGCGCCCGAACCCCGGCCGGGGCCTACCGGACAGCCGTTGGCCTTGGCCCAATTGATGAAGTCGGCGACGATCAGGAAGTAGCCCGGGAAGCCCATCTTGACGATGGTCACGATCTCGAACTCGAGCCGCTCGGCGTAGCGCGGGCGCTGGCGGTTGCGCTCGGATGCGTCCGGGTACAGGCGGGCCAGGCGCTGCTCGAGGCCGGCCGTCGAAGCCTCGCGAAAGTGCGCTTCGATCGGCACCGCCACACCATCGACCTGCGGCGTCGGAAAGTCCGGCAGCTGCGGCTTGCCCAGCGTGAGCTGCAGGTTGCAGCGTTGGGCCACCGCGAGCGTGTTGGCCAGCGCCTGCGGCAGGTCGGGGAACAGCGCCGCCATCTCGGCCCGCGTCTTGAAGTACTGCTCGCGCGAAAACCGTTTGATCCGCCTCGGGTTGGCCAGCGTCTCGCCTTCGGCAACGCAGACCCGCGCCTCGTGCGCTTCGTAGTCG
>JANOPR010000470.1:0-7497 GCA_031421955.1 Burkholderiales bacterium | reverse complement strand
GCGCCGAGATCATGAGCATCCGCTTCACGGTCAAGACGATCGAGCGCTTGTGCCACATCCTGCGCTCGCAGGTCGATGATGTCCGCCGCTACGAGCGCGAACTGCGCAAGATCGTCGTCGACAAGTGCGGCATGCCGCAGGAGCACTTCATCAAGACCTTTCCACCCAACTCGATGAATCTGAAGTGGGCGGAAAAGGAGATTGCTACCGGTAAGGCGTACAGCGAAGTGCTGGAGCGCAACCTGCCTCCCGTGCAGGAGCTGCAGCAAAAGCTGATCGACCTGCAATCGAAGGCCGTCGTGCCGCTCGAAGACCTGAAGCAGATCAACAAGAAAATGAACGAGGGCGAGAAGGCCTCGCGCGACGCCAAGAAGGAGATGATCGAGGCCAACCTGCGCTTGGTGATTTCGATCGCAAAGAAGTACACGAACCGCGGCCTTCAGTTCCTCGACCTGATCCAGGAAGGGAACATCGGCCTGATGAAGGCGGTCGACAAGTTTGAATACCGACGCGGCTACAAGTTCTCGACCTATGCCACATGGTGGATCCGTCAGGCGATCACGAGGAGCATTGCTGACCAGGCGCGCACGATCCGCATCCCGGTGCACATGATCGAGACCATCAACAAGATGAATCGGATCTCGCGTCAGCACCTGCAGGAGTTCGGCTACGAGCCGGATGCACCGACGCTGGCCGAGAAAATGGAAATCCCCGAGGACAAGATCCGCAAGATCATGAAGATCGCCAAGGAGCCGATCTCGATGGAGACGCCGATCGGCGACGACGACGACTCCCACTTGGGCGACTTCATCGAAGACACCAACAACACGGCACCGATCGAGGCTGCGATGCAGGCCGGCCTGCGCGACGTGGTGAAGGACATTCTGGACAGTCTGACTCCGCGCGAGGCCAAGGTCTTGCGCATGCGATTCGGCATCGAGATGAGTACCGACCACACGCTGGAGGAAGTCGGCAAGCAGTTCGACGTGACGCGCGAGCGCATCCGACAGATCGAGGCCAAGGCAATCCGCAAGTTGAAGCACCCCAGTCGCTCCGACAAGCTCAGGACGTACCTCGACAATCTCTGACGTGGT
This sequence comes from Burkholderiales bacterium, assembly GCA_031421955.1. GTDB lineage: Bacteria > Pseudomonadota > Gammaproteobacteria > Burkholderiales > Burkholderiaceae_C > CADEEN01. The sequence goes on along the minus strand of JANOPR010000470.1, from coordinate 6,403 downwards.
ATGACGCGCATCGCCGAACGCACGGTACTGTTCGCCGACTTGCGCGGCAGCACGTCGCTGTTCGAACGACTTGGCAATGCGGAAGCCACCTCCGTGATCACGCACACGGTCGGAGAATTGGCCAAGAGCGTGGCCGACCAGGGTGGCCTGGTCGTCAAGACCCTCGGCGACGGCCTGATGGCCGTGTTCGAAGCCTCGACGCCGGCTGCCCAGGCGGCCAGCCTGATGCAGGACACGCTCGAGAGGCTGGTCACGCGCGGCAGCGAACGTGGTGCGTCCGCAGGGCTGCGCGCGCTGCGTCTGCAGGTGGCACTGGCGCGCGGCGAGATCGTTGAGATGGGGGGCGACTGCTTTGGCGATGCCGTCAATGTCGCGGCCCGTCTGCTCGACCACGCGGGCGACAACGAGACGCTGCTGACTGACGAAGTCTTCGCCGGCTTGCCGCGAGAGCAGCAGGCGCGCTTTCGCAGCCTCGACTGGATGCACCTTCGCGGCCGCGCAGAGCCTGTGCATGTGCATTTGCTCGGTAGCAGGCGCATTGGTACCGATGTCGTGGCCACCGCCTTTGGCGCCGTGGCGCCATCCGCCGAGCCCGATGGTATTCGCCTGGTCTGGCAGCGCACCAATCGTGTCTACTCCAGCTATCGCCTGCCAGTGGTTCTCGGGCGCAGCCCGCAGTCTGCATTTTGCGTTGACGACTCTCGCGTCTCGCGCCAGCACGCGCGACTGGACTGGCACGGCGGCGTCTTTTCGCTGGCGGACCTCAGCTACAACGGCACCTACGTGCGTTTTGCCGTCGAAGAGGAGGTCGTCAGCTTGCGGCGCGGCACCTGCACGCTGCATGGAAGCGGCGAAATCGGGCTCGGGGGTTCACCGGCAGACCCGAGCTCGGCAACGGTGCGCTTCGAGGTCGTGCACTTGGCTGACACCCAACCCCACGGCATGGACGACGAGGACTGAGTCGCCCTTGCCACAAGAAATGCGCTCGCTGCGCTGACAATCCACGGCGATGAGCTACCAGTCCGAACCCGAGATGGTGCATGGCAGCGCGCCGCGCACCGCGGTGCTGTTGGTGAATCTGGGCACGCCCGATGCGCCCACGCCCTCGGCGGTTCGCAAGTACCTGAGTGAGTTCCTCAGCGACCAGCGGGTGGTCGAGATTCCGCGCGCGCTGTGGTGGCCCATCCTCCACGGGATCATCCTGCGCTTTCGCCCCGCCAAGTCGGCCGCGAAGTACGCCAGCATCTGGACCGAGGAGGGTTCTCCGCTGGCACTGTGGACCGCCAAGCAGGCGTCGCTACTCAAGGGCTATCTGGGCGAACGTGGCCATACACCGCCTGTGCTGCTGGTTCGCCACGCCATGCGCTACGGCAACCCGTCGATTGCACAGGTGCTAGGCGCACTCAAGGCCGAGCATGTGACGCGAGTCCTCGTGCTGCCCCTGTACCCCCAATATGCCGCCGCCACCACCGCCAGCGTCGCTGACGCTGTCATGGCCTGGATGCGTCGGCAGCGGCGTCAGCCCGAGTTGCGGCTGGTCAACCACTACCATGACGACGCAGGCTACATCGATGCACTGAGCCAGCGAGTGCGCAACCATTGGATGACGCATGGACGCGGCGAGCGTCTGGTGCTGAGCTTTCACGGTGTGCCTGAGCGTTCGCTCAAGCTCGGCGACCCGTACCACTGCGAGTGTCACGTCACTGCGCGCATGCTCGGCGAGCGCCTGGGGCTGGGTCAGGGCGAATTGCTGGTGACTTTCCAGAGCCGCTTTGGCAAGGCCAAGTGGCTGACCCCGTACACGGAACCCACGCTGGTGGATTTGGCAGCGCAGGGTGTCAAACGCGTTGACGTGATGTGCCCGGGCTTCGCAGCGGACTGCCTGGAGACGCTCGAGGAGATCGACCACGAGGCGCGTGCGGCCTTCATCGCCGCCGGCGGGCAGGCTTTCCACTACATCCCCTGTCTCAACGACCAGCACGAATGGATCGCGGCACTTGCGGCCATCGTCTTGCGCCACGTGCAGGGGTGGCCGACGAGCAGCGCGCCATCCGAGTCAGCCCTGGCCAAGCAGCGCGAGCGCGCGCTGGCCCTAGGCGCCGAGTCCTGAGCCTGCGGTCAGCCGGCAGCGCGCCGCCGACGCAGAGCGGCCAGCCGCGGCAGGACCAGCACGGCGAGCGACACGGCCAGCAGGAACGCGGACATGGGCCGGTCCACAAAGACCGTCCAGTGGCCTTCGCCGATCGACAGCGCATTGCGCATCTGCGCCTCGGCCAACGGACCGAGAATGAGACCCACGATCACTGGCGCGGTTGGGAAGTCGAAGCGCCGCATCAGCACACCAACCAACCCGACAGCGTACATCAGGTAGAGGTCGAAGGCGCTCTGGCGCATGCCGTAGACGCCCACCGTCGCAAAAATCAGGATGCCGGCATAGAGCTGCGGCCGTGGAATCTTCAGCAGCTTGACCCACAAGCCCACCAACGGCAAGTTCAGCACCAGCAGCATCACGTTGCCGATGTACAGCGACGCAATCAGCGCCCACACGAGTCCTGACGATGTCTGGAACAGCTGCGGTCCGGCGTTGATACCGTAGTTCTGCAGCGCCGACAACAAGATCGCGGCGGTCACGGATGTTGGAATCCCCAGCGTCAGCAGCGGCACCAGCGTGGCCGTGACCGCAGCGTTGTTGGCCGCCTCGGGCCCGGCGACGCCCTCGATCGCGCCCGTGGTGCCGAACTCGCTCTGGTGCTTCGAGAGCTTTCTCTCGGTGGCGTAGCTGACGAAGGTCGGAATCTCGGAGCCGCCCGCGGGAATGGTGCCGAAGGGAAATCCGATTGCCGTGCCGCGCAGCCAGGCGGGCCACGACCTGCGCCACTCGCCGCGCGTCATGTGCACCTTGCCCACGGTGTTCATCTGCGATGTCGAACGTCCCTCATAGAGTGCGGTGTAAAGCGTCTCGCCAACGGCGAACAGGCCGACGGCAATCAACACCACCTCGAGGCCATCGAAGAATTCGGGAATGCCGCCCGTGTAGCGGGTGGCGCCGCTGATCTGGTCGATGCCAACGAGCCCCATCCCAATGCCCAGAAACAGCGCGGTCATGCCTCGCAGGACGCTCTTGCCCAACACCGCGCTGACGGTCGTGAACGCCAGCAGCATCAGGCAGAAATATTCCGGTGGGCCCAGCAATACCGCGTAGTTGGCAACGATGGGTGCAAAGAGTGTGACCAGCACCGTGGCAATCGTGCCTGCAACAAACGAGCCGATGGCCGAGGTGGCCAACGCCGCACCAGCGCGGCCACTCTTGGCCATCTTGAAGCCCTCGAGTGCGGTGACCATGGTTCCGGTTTCGCCCGGCGTGTTGAGCAGGATCGACGTGGTCGAGCCGCCATACATGGCGCCGTAATAGATGCCGGCAAAGAAGATCATCGACGCGGTGGGCTCGACCTGCGCCGTGATCGGCAGCAGCATGGCCACCGTCACCGCCGGCCCGAGGCCGGGTAGCACGCCGATGGCCGTGCCCAGTGCGCAACCGATGAAGGCCCACATCAGGTTGACCGGCGTGCCCGCGGTGGCAAACCCGCCGGCCAGCAGGGTCAGGATGTCGCCCATTGCCTATCCTGGCGAGGTCAGAGCCAACCCGTGGCCGTCAGGCCGGGAAGATTGATCGCCAGCACCTTGGTGAACAACCAGAACGCCGGCGCCGCAATCAGCATCCCGGTCATGGCGTCCACGCCCGTCTGGCGCGGGCCACCGGCCGGGCGCCCTTCTGACATGCGCAGGCCGCGCACGGCGAGCGTGAAGCACAGCGCGCAACTGAGCACGAAGCCAACCGTGGTGAGCAGCGCGGCATTGGTCAGGATGCCCGCTGAAACCCAGGCCAGGGCCCGCCAGTCGCCGCGTTCAGCTCCGGAGCCCGGCTCGAGATCGCGAAAGCCGCCGCTCTGCGCCTGCCAGATCAGCAATGCCCCGCACAGCAACAGCGTGGCGGCAACCACCCACGGCAACATCGCGGGGCCGACGCCCGAGTAACCGACACCCGCAGGCAACGATGTCGCGCCCCACGCCAGGATGCCGCCGACAATCAGCGCGCCCACGCCGATCAGCGTCTGGTACAGCGCCGAGGACGAGGAGTGGCTCATCCGGGCCGGCTCAGATCATGCCGGACTTGACCATGGTCGCGCGCAGGCTGGCGAACTCGGAGTCGACGAAGTCCTCGAACGGTTTGCCCGACAGCAGCGCGGGCGTCCAGTTGTTCTTCTCGAGTGCCTCGGCCCAGGCCTTGGACTTGGTCGCACCAATGACGAGGTCGGTCAAGGCCTTGCGCTGCGCCTCGGTGATACCGGGCGCGGCATAGACGCCGCGCCAGTTGCCGATCACGACATTGATGCCCTGCTCTTTCAGAGTCGGTATGGCGATGCCCTTGAGCCGCGTTTCGGACGTCACACCGATCGGCCTCATCTTGCCGGCCTCGATGTACTGTTGGAACTCGCTGTAACCGCTGCCGCCGACCGTGACGTTGCCGCCCAGGATCGCGGCCGTGGCCTCGCCACCGCCGCGGAACGGCACATAGTTGATCTTGGCCGCGTCGACACCGACCTCGCGCGCGATCATCGCCGCAGCGATGTGCTCGGTGGAGCCTCGCGAGCCACCGCCCCACTTGACGCTGGCCGGGTCCTTCTTCATCGCCTCGACCACGTCCTTCATGGACTTGAAGGGTGAGTTCTCCGGCAGAACGAACACGTTGTACTCGCTCGTCAATCGAGCGATTGGCGTGGCCTGAGTCACGCTCACGGGTGGCTTGCCAGTGATGATGCCGCCCAGCATCACCGCGCCCATCACCATCAGTGCGTTCGGGTCGCCCTTTGCCGCGTTGACGAACTGCGCCAGCCCGATCGCGCCCGCCGCGCCACCCTTGTTCTCGAAGGTCACCGCGGACGCCAGCCCGGCATCCTGCAAGGCCTTGCCTAGCGCGCGGCCCGTCGTGTCCCAGCCGCCACCCGGGTTGGCGGGAATCATCATCTTCACGTTGGCGGCCGCGCGCGCCGTTTGGGTGAGCAGACCCGCCGCGGACAGGGCGGCAAGGGACTTGAGAAAGGTATCTCGACGCATGGCATGGTCTCCTGGATTGACGCTTGGAACTGGCGCACATCATGCCGCGGCAAGGCGCTCGCGGCCGTCGGCAACTACCTAGGGCAAGTGCGGGTTCCCACCGAATGATAATTGCCGCCATGGCCCTTCCGCCCGATCGCATGCGCATGGACAAGTGGTTATGGGTTGCCCGATTCTTCAAGACCCGGTCGCTGGCCACCGAGGCGGCCGACCGCGGCCGCGTCGAGGTCAACGGCCTGGCGGCCAAGCCGGCACGTGACCTGCGCCCGGGCGACACGATCAGCCTGCGGCACGCGGATCATCAGGTGCGCACTTTGGTCGTCAAGGGCCTGTCGGCCCAGCGAGGTCCGGCGCCGGTGGCGCAGGCCCTGTATGAAGAAACTGCCGACAGCGTGGCACAACGCCAGCGCGCCACGGAGGCCCGACGGCTCGCACCCGAGCCTGCATTGAGCCTTGAACAGGGCCGTCCGACCAAGCGCGACCGGCGCGATCTGGAGCGAAGCCATGGGCAATGGCACCGGTGGAGTGCGTCAATCGATGAAGAAGGCCGCTGAGGAATCGGCCGCTGCACTGCCAGAACCTGTGAAATGCCCCTCTTGAAGCGCAGGGATCGACCCCCACGTGGTTGCAAACAGCGATTTCCAACCTGCCTGCGACCATGAACATGCCGGAGAACGATTCCCAAACTACCCCTGTGTCGAAGTCCGTCGAAGGCGCCACCGACTTCCAGCCGGAAACCAGCACGGAAGCCCAGTTGAGTGACCTGCAGACCCGCTTCACCGAGGTCAACGACGCTTTCCTGCGCGCCCGTGCCGAGGCCGAGAACACGCGGCGCCGCGCCGAGGAGGAGATGTCAAGGGCGCGCAAATACGCGATCGAATCGTTCGCTGAGAGCCTGTTGCCGGTGATGGACAGCCTGCAGGCCGCCATTGCACGGCCAGACGCGGCCACTGCCCAGGTGCTTGAGGGCGTGCACGCGACCCTGCGTCAGCTGGCGGCTGCGCTCGAGCGCAACAAGGTGATCGAAATCGCTCCGCCCCCGGGAACGCGTTTCGATCCCCACCAGCATCAGGCAATCACGGTCGTCGCGGCGGAGCAGGAAGCCAACACGGTGGTCGCGGTGTTGCAGAAGGGCTACTTGATTGCGGACCGCGTGCTGCGCCCGGCCCTTGTCACTGTCACGGCACCCCAATGAAGCCGCCCGCCGCGGAGCGCGCCGGGTCTTGAAAGACCGGCGGCCGGCCGCAAGTCAAAGTCAATCGAATTCATCTCTCAGGAGCCAAGAACA
>JANOPR010000469.1:0-11542 GCA_031421955.1 Burkholderiales bacterium | reverse complement strand
CGCCGATTTTTTCCTGCGGCGCCCACATCGCCTCCAGCGCGGCCGGGTCGATCGGCCGCGGCAGCGGCCCGCGGCGGCCGCGCTGCATGCCCAGGAAGCGCTGCTGGATGGAGGTGAAGTGCCGGGCTGCGTCGTCGTCGCTGTCGGCGGCGACGACGTTCACGCCGACCATCGCATGCGGCTTGGGCCAATCGGCCGAGGGCCGGTACCCGGCGCGGTAGACCTCGAGCGCCTGCAGCAGCAGGTCGGGCGCGAAGTGCGATGCAAAGGCAAACGGCAGGCCGAGGTAGGCGGCGAGCTGCGCGCTGTACAGGCTCGAGCCGAGCAGCCAGATCGGCACCTTGGTGCCGATGCCGGGGATCGCGCGCACGGGCTGGTCGGGGCCGCCCGGGTTGGGGTTGTCCGCAAGGTAGGCCTGCAGCTCCAGCACGTCGCGCGGGAAGCCTTCTTCCTCGTCGCTGCTCGCGAGATGCCGGCGCAGCGCGCGCATCGTCAGGCGGTCGGTGCCCGGCGCGCGGCCCAGGCCCAGGTCGATGCGGCCCGGGTACAACGTGGCCAGGGTGCCGAACTGTTCGGCAATCACGAGCGGCGCGTGGTTGGGCAGCATCACGCCGCCGGAGCCGACGCGGATGGTCTTCGTGCCGCCGGCGATGTGGCCGACCAGCACGGCGGTGGCCGAACTGGCCACGCCGTCCATGTTGTGGTGCTCGGCCACCCAGTAGCGGCGGTAGCCCCAGGCCTCGGCGTGTTGCGCCAGGTCCAGGCTGTTGGAGAGCGCCGTGGCGGCATCGCCGCCCTCCACGATGGGAGCGAGGTCCAGGATGGACAGCGGTATGTTCATGGCCCGCATCATGCCCGCGACAGCGGTGGGCCGCCCCCTTGGGGGCATGGTCGCGGGCTCTTTACGTCGCGATCCAGGGTCGCGCCGTGCTCACTTCAGCTGCATGCCGCCCATGCCGAACAGCCCGATCAGGCCCATCACGATCAGGTAGATCGCGACGATGTAGTTCAGCAGGCGTGGCATGACCAGGATCAGGATGCCCGCCAGCAGCGAAAACAGCGGGCCAATGCCCAAGTTGATGTTCATGCGAAGCTCCAGAAGGGGATGGACGGGAAGCGCCGCAGAACATGCGGCGCTTTGGACAGTGCGGGTTCGAGATGCGCCGAGAGCGCTCAGCGCGACCGCGTGCCCGTCACCAGGACTTCGACGCGGCGATCAGGCTGCAGGCAGGCGATCAGCGCGGCGGTGGGTTTCGTGCCCTTGCAATCGTCGGGCTTCGTGACCGGCGACAACTCGCCCTTGCCGATCGCCGTGATCTTCGCCGCTGCGACGCCATCCGAATTCACGAGGTAGTTCTTGACCGATTCGGCGCGCCTGGACGACAGCTTCTGGTTGTAGTCGTTCGAACCGAGTCGGTCGGTGTGGCCTTCGACCGTGATCACGTCGAACTGGGTGCCGACGAGTTCCTTGGCGAACCGGTCCAGCGCCGCACGACCTTCGGGCTTCACGTCCGACTTGTCGAAGGTGAACAACGAATCCGCCGAGAAGCTGACGCGGCGAATCTGGGGCTGCACCGCGACGGGGGCGACAGGGGGAACCACCACGATTGGCGCCGGGGGAGGTGCCGGGGCGGGGGCAGGGGCAGGTGGCGGCGCGACATAGGCCGGCGCTGCGGCCATGGGCCGCGGTGCCGGCGCGGGGGTGCGGCCGAACGGAATCACCAGGCTCACCGAGAACATGTTGACGTCGCCGCGGTTGCCCACTGCGTCATTGATGCGGTAGCGCTCGGCCTCGCCGCGCAGCAGCATCGACGGCGTAAGCTCGTACTGCAGGCCCGCACCGAACTTGTAGTTCGCCGCACGCTTGCTCGGGTTGGGGTTCAGCACGCTGACTGCACCGGTGCCGCTGAACGTGTCGCGCGCGCTGGCGTACTGCGCACCGACGCGCCCGATTGCCGAGAGGCGCGCGGTCAGCGGCAGCGTGCCCACCAGGTCGAGGTTCAGGCCGTGCAGCTTGATCTGGCCGGTCAGGGTGCCCGCGGGCACCGTGGTCGAGGTAAAGCCGAACTGGCCAAGGTTGAAGTAGCCCGCCTCGAGTGCGAAGTTGCGGTTGAACTGGTAGCCGCCGAACAGCTTGTACGCCTTGTCGCTCTCGTCGCGCGTCATCGACGTGGTGGTCAGGCCTGCGCCGAGCAGGTTGGCCGTGATGCGTTCTTCGTCGATCCTCGCCCTTGACTGGCCGAGCGAAATCCCACCGTAGTAGTAGCCGCCCTCCTGCGCCAGGGCCGGCGCCGCCGCGGCACCCATGAGGCAGCCGAGTCCGGCCAGGCCGAAGCGCCGCAGTGCATTGGAGTTTTTCATCGCATTCTTCCGAGTAGGGTGGGGGCGGCAGGTCGTGGTGTCGTGGCCGAGGGCGCGGCTCATGGCGCCGTCACCGTCGTGTTGACCATCGTCACCGAGGCCGTCAGGCCGATGGCGCGACCGACCAGGGTGGTCTGAATGGTCTGGCCGGCGGTCGAGATCGTCACGCCGGCTGGCGCGATGATGGTGCCCACCATCGTGCTGCCGTCTTCGATGCGGGCCGCGCTGCCAACCTGCCAGAAGACATTCCTGGCCTGCGCGCCATTGATCAGCAGCACGCGGCGCGGCGTGGCGGTCAGGCCCACCGTGAGTGCCGACGCGCTCTGGAACACGAACAGCGCGTTGGTGTCGCCCAGGCCATCCAGCGTTAGGTCGCCCGTGGTGACGGCAATGGTGCCACCGGCCGCGGTGTAGGTGCCAGCGGTCAGCACGCGCCCGCCCAACTGGCCAGCGCCAGGGTCGCTGCCGGGCGGCATGGCGGCCAGTGCGTTGTAGGCCGTCTGCGCGTCAGCGCGCGCCTGGGTGGCAATGGCCATGGTGGCCGCGGTTCCCGGCGCCGGCGGGCCGCAGTTGATGCTGCCATTGACTGCGCCGACGTTCAGCGGCGACTCGGTGTAGACATTGGTGGCGTCGTGGAAGCCGGTGATCAGGGTGCACGCCGCCGTGGTGCCCAGGTTGCCGCCGACGACCGTGTTGATGCCCTGGTTGGTGACGCCGGCGCCGCCGCCGAAGGCACCGAAGGACGCGCTCGTGCGCAGGTTGACCGCCGCCGCGCAGGGCAGCGTGCCGGTGGTGAAGGTCCAGACGCGGTCGGCGACCAGCGCATTGCCGGCCAGGTCCGCGACGCCAGAGGCGCCTGACCTGACGGTGGCGACATGCGCCCGGCTCGCTGCGAACCCGGCAGCGGCCGTGGGCACGAACGTGGCCACCTGGCTGGGTGCGTCGTAGCTCACGGTGCCCGGCACGGCGACACCGCCGTCGGTGACGGTGAAGTTCGTGCTGGTGATCGTGGCGCTGTCCATCGCCTCGCTGAAGCTGGCGGTGACGGCGCGCGTCAGGCAGATCGCGGTGCTGGCATCCGGCGGGCTGACGGTGGTGACGGTCGGCGCTGTCGCGTCTGCCGTGGCGCCGGTGGTGAACGTCCAGACATGGTTGCCGGCCCCGGGCGCGACGGCGGCGTTGCCGGCCAGAGCGTTGCCGGCGCTGTCGGTGGCCGCGGTCGTGATCGTCGCCGTAAACAGGCTGTTGATCGCCAGCGTCGCACCGGTCGGCGCGAAGGTGGCGGTGCGCGAGGCCGCCGAGTAGCTCACGGTGCCGGCAACCGCGGCGCCGAGCGTGGTGTTGCGCAGCGTGAAACTGGTGCCGCTGAGGGTCGTGGCACTCATGCCTTCACTGAAGGTTGCCGTGACCCTGCGGTTGGTGGCCACGCCGAGCGCGCCGGCACCCGGCACGGTCAGGACGACCGTGGGTCGCGTCGTGTCGCTCAGCGTTGCGACGGTGGCGACGCTCGGCGTCCCCAGGATCGGGTCGAGGCTGCCGCCGCCGCAGCCGGCCACGAAGGCGGGCAGCAGGGTGAAGAGCAGCGCGGCCCGAGATTTGAGAACACTGTAGAACGGATTCATGGCTAATTCCCTGCGGTGTCCGCGTTGAGCGTCGTGCGTCAAAAAGCCCTTGTAAGCGGGAGAACGGATCCGGTCTGTGCGATACCGAACCCACGCGCCAAAGGGTGTGTGCGATCTACTTCCGGAGGGCGGGTCTGGAAGCCCGGCTCATCCGTGTGGGGATCCTGCGGTCGGGCCGTCGATGTGCCTGCGGGACAAACACCCGACTCAGCGGCGCGAATGGCGCGCCTCGATGTAGGACAAGGAGCCACCACGCCGCTGGCACACTGCGGCCATGCCGCGCCGCGCTCCGATCCAGAACAGCGACCTGCGCGGCGCGGCGCGCCTGGCCACCGACGCCACCGCCGGCCTGACCGACCTGGTCGAAGCGATGCACGAGCGCATCGCCCGCATCCCGGGCTTCGGTTCGCAAGCGCTCGACGGCCGCACCGGCGGTATTGCCGGTCTGGTCTACAAGAGCATTCGCGGCGTCACGCGCGTGGTGGGCGGCAGCATCGACGCACTGCTGGGACTCCTGACCCCGGCGCTGGCACCGGACGCGGGCCAGAGCCAGGCCAGCCCCGAGCGCGAGGCGATCGTCGCCGCGCTCAACGGCGTGCTCGGCGACTATCTGGCCGCCAGCAACAACCCGCTGGCCACTTCGATGACGCTGCGCCGCGACGGCCGCGCGCTGGTGCTAGAGCGAGGCGCGCTGCGCTCGCAACTGCCCGACGCCGGGCCACGCCCACTCGTGCTGCTGCACGGCCTGTGCATGAACGACCTGCAATGGCAGCGCGCGGGCCATGAGCATGGCGCGGCACTGGCGCGCGAACTCGGCGTCACGCCCGTCTACCTGCGCTACAACAGCGGCCTGCATGTCTCGATCAACGGCCATGCGCTGGCGCAGCAGCTCGAGCAACTGGTGGATCAGTGGCCGGTGCCTGTCGAGCGCATGGTGTTGCTAGGCCACAGCCTGGGCGGGCTGCTGGCGCGCAGCGCGCTGCACACCGGCGCGCAGGCCGGCCTGCGCTGGCCTGCACAGGTGAGCGACCTGGTGTGCCTGGGCACGCCGCACCACGGCGCACCGCTGGAGCGCGCCGGCCATTGGGTCGACCTGGTGCTCGGCGCCACGCCGTATGCCGCGCCGTTCGCGCGCCTGGGCAAGGTTCGCAGCGCGGGCATCACCGACCTGCGCCACGGCAACCTGGTCGACGAAGACTGGGTCGGGCGCGACCGCTTTGCGCGCGGCGCCGACCGCCGACAGCCCGTGCCGCTGCCCGGCAAAGCGCGCTGCTTCACGATGGCCGCCACCACCGGCCAGCAGAGCGGCAGCCTGAAGGACCGCCTGCTCGGCGACGGCCTGGTGCCGCTGGACAGTGCCCTGGGCCGCCACAAGGATCCGGCGCGCACGCTGGCCTTCGCCGAGGAGCGGCAATGGATCGGCTACGGCATCAACCACCTCGAACTGCTCAGCCGCCCCGAAGTCTTTGCCCAACTGCGTCGCTGGCTCGCTTGATCGCCCAGGGCATGCGGCGTTTGCCGCGCGGTGCGCGAGCGCAGCGAGCTTGGGGCGGTCATCTCAGTTTTCCATGCCGCCGAAGCGGCACCTACGACGCATGAACCGCCGTGGCCGAGCGGCCGCCGCGGATCCGGCTTTGCCGGTCCGCCAGCGGGCCTTGCAGGCCGCATGGCCGCGAGACGCGGCCATTCCTCGGCCCGTCCAAGCCGAATGGCTTGGAGCCGCGGGCCTCGGCCCCCTTGAGGGGGAGGCGCCGAAGGCGCTTCGGGGGTGGTTCATTTCACTGGCGCCAACCGCGCTGCAATGCCGCGCGTTCGCCCTCGGCGTCGAGCGCGCCGCCCTGGATGCGGCGGTCGATCTCGCCCAGGATCGTCGGCGGCAGCGCCGTCGCGGCCTGGCGCATGCCCGCGCCCGCACCGGGCTCGACTTGCGCCAGGCTCTGCACCGCCCACTGCGCCCCACTGTGGCAGGCCAGTCCGGCCAGGCCGGCGGACGTGAAGGTGCGGCAATAGGCGCCCGACTTGTCGACGAAGCTGAGCTGCACCTGCACCCCGGTGTCCGCGGCCGGCGCGCTCGCCAGCTGCGTCGACAGGGCCTGGGCGACCGCGCCGCCGGCCACGAGTTGCCCGGACTGCATGGCAAAAGGCGAGGCGGCTCCGTCGCCCGACATCTGCTGGCCGATCAGCACGCCCACCAGCACGCTGGCGGCCATGCCGCCCCAGGCCTTCCAGTCCGAGGCCCAGGCGCGACGCGACGCCTTGGCCGCGCGCACCTCGGCCAGGCTGGCCACCTTGGGCGGCGCGGGCGCGGCCAGCGGCGCCTGCGCCGCGCGCAGCAGGCGCTCGGGCATCGGTTCGGCAAGCACCGGCGCAAACGCGCCCTGCAGGCGCTGGCGCAGCGCGGTCTGGCGGCGCACGCGTTCGGCCAGCGCCGCATCGGCGGCGATGGCGCGCTGCACCTCGTCGCGCGCCGCCGCGTCGAGTTCGCCGTCGACATAGGCCATCACGGTGTCGTCGGAAATCGGCATCAATGTTTCTCCTCGGCGGTCGACAGGATCGCCTGCAGCGCCTCGCGCGCCCTCGCCAGCCGGCTGGTCAGGGTGCCGATCGGGATGTCGAGCACGGCGGCGGCTTCCTTGTAGGGCAGGCCTTCGATCAGCACCAGGCCGACCACGCTGCGCTGGTCTTCATTCAATTGCGAGACGGCCTTGCGCACCGCGATGGCGTCGATCTGCGCGTCGGTGGTCGACACGCCAACCTGCTCGCCCAGCTCTTCGGGCACGAAGGTGAGGTCGCGTCGCTGCCTTGCGCGCACTTCATCGATCCAGGCGTTTTGCATGATGCGAAAGATCCAGCTGTCCAGTCTCGTTCCCGGTTGCCATTGGTCTGCACGGGTCAATGCGCGCTCGACTGCGATCTGCACCAGGTCGTCGGCGTCTTCGCGGTGGCGCGTGACGGTGCGCCCGAAGCGCCGCAGACGGGGAAGCAGTTCGACGATCTCGCGGCGCAGGGTTTCCGTCGCAGAAGTCATGTTTCGATGGAACAACGCATGGCGGCGGGATTTTCTTCCATCGCCCGCTCGTTATCCTGTCGATGATGAACTTGACCGAATCCAGGCTGGCAGGCCGCGGCCGTCGCAGCGTCGCCTTGACCCTGCTCGGCCTGCTCGCGCTACTGGGCTGGGGTGCCCCCGCGCAGGCGCAGTTGCTGCCCGGGGGCGGGCTGGGCCTGCCCGGCCTGCCGGGCGGCCTGAGCCGCCTGCAGCCAGTGCGTCCACTCGAGTCGCTGCCCGCTGCGGTGCCGCTGCAGGAATTGCGCCAGCGCACGTTGCGCGAGCTGCTGCGCGACCATGGCGACGTGATCGAGGCCGACCCCGCCGGCGCGCCGGTACGGCGTGCCGAACTGATTCTGGTGTCGCCCGCACAGGCCAGCGTCGATGCGGCGGTGGCGCTCGGTTTTCGTGTCCTGCGCGAACAGACCCTGGAGGGCCTGGACCTGCGCAGCGTGGTGCTGCAGCCGCCGCGCGGCATGGCCACCACGGAAGGTGCGGCCCGCCTGCGCGCCCTCGACCCCCGGCTCGAAATTGATTTCAACCATGTCTATACGCGCAGCGGCAGCCTCGCGGAAGGCAGCGCCCCTGCGGCGCCGGTGCCGGACCCGGCGCCGCGCCAGGCGCGCCGCGTCGGTTTGATCGACGGCGGCATCGACCGCGGCCACCCCGCCTTGCGACGCGCCCTCGTGCAGGCCTGGGGCTGCGACGGCAAGGCCGTGGCCAGTGCCCATGGCACGGCGGTCGCCTCGCTGCTGGTCGGCCAGGACGCCGCCTTCGTCGGCATCGCGCCGGGCGCGGCCCTGTTCGCCGCCGATGTCTACTGCGGCCTGCCGCAGGGCGGTTCCGCCGAAGCCGTGGCGCAGGCGTTGGCGTGGATGGCTCGCGAGCGCATCGCGGTGATCAACATCAGCCTGGTCGGGCCGCCCAACCGGTTGCTCGAACGCGCGGTGCAGGCGGTCGCGGCGCGCGGCCACCTGGTCGTGGCTGCCGTAGGCAACGACGGCCCGGCGGCGCCGCCGCTGTATCCCGCGTCCTACCCGAGCGTGATCGGCGTGACCGGGGTGTCCACGGCACGACAGTCGTTGCCCGAAGCCGCGCAAGGCCCGCAGGTCGCCTTTGCGGCACCCGGCGCCGACCTGGCCGTGGCGCGCAGCGGCGCGCGCGGCTACGGCATCGCGCGCGGCACCTCGTATGCCGCGCCGATCGTCGCCGGCCTGCTGAGCGAAGCGCTGCCGGCCCCCGATCCCGCCCTGGCCCAACGTGCGCTGCATGCGCTGTCGCTGCTGGCCACCGACCTGGGTGCGCCGGGCCGCGACCGTGCGTACGGCTGGGGCCTGGTCGGCGAGCATGCGCGGATCGCACCGGATCGCGTGCACGCCTCGGCACGCGATCTCCAGTGAGATGACTGCCCCAAGCTCACTTCGTTCGCAGCCTTGCAGGCCGCGCCGGACCAGTGGCCCGGCCCTTCGCCAGGCACAAACAGTCCACCGGACTGTTTGTGTCCGGGCTCAGCCCCGAGGGGAGCTCAGGCCGCTTGGGAGCGGCCCTGCGCTGGCCTGAGCCGACGCGCGCAGACGCAAGCATTTGTAACGCCTGGACGGTGACGGATTAATCCGGCGACGGGGCTCGTTGTGCTGGTTGTAAGGCCCGGATGGTCCGGCGCCCGACAACCACCCCGGAGGATTCCATCATGCAATCACGTCACACCGTCTCCCGCGCCACCCTGGCCGTTGCGTTGCTGTCTGCGTTTGTCCTCGCCCAGCCGGCCCATGCCGGCCTGCTCGGCGGCGGCAGCCTGGGCGGTGGCCTCGGCGGTGGCTTGGGCGGCAACTTCGGCCCGCGCCAACTCGACGTCGCTGGCTCGGCCGCGGGCCAGGCCAACCATGAGGCCCGCATGCCGCGCGTCGACAAGAAGGCCACCGAGACCGCCGATGCCGCCACTGAGAAGGCCGGCGACAGGCGCCAGGCCACGACCGACCGCACCACGCTGACCGGTGCCGCTGCGGCCAACGCCAGCCACGAGAAGGCGGCGAGCACGCGCGGCCATGCCGGCTCGCTGGCAGGCAGCGCCAACAGCCAGGCCGCGGCGACGGCCGCCGCCTCGCGCAGCCGCGCCGAAGGCGCAGCCGCCCAGGGCGCGAGCGCCGATGTCAGCAAGAACGCTGCGGCAAGCGCACAACCGCGCAGCGCCCAGGCCGGCACCGACGGTGCAGCCCAGGCTTCGCGCGGCAGCCGCTCGATCAGCGCCAACGGCGCGGCGGACGGCACGGCGCAGGCCTCGCGCAGCGATCGCTCGGTCAGCGCCAACGGCAACGGCTCGGCCGACGCGTCGGTCCAGCGCTGATGTGACCTTCGCAGCGGGCCGCGCTCTGCGGCCCGCTGCGCTTTTCGCGACGCGCGGCGAGCGATACAGTCGCGTGACCGTGCAAGTCCTGCAGACCGAACGCCTGACGATCCGCCCGTTCACCGAGGACGATGCGGCGTTCATCCTGGAACTCGTCAACGACGCCGAGTGGCTGCGTTTCATCGGCGACAAGAACGTGCACAGCCTCGACGATGCGCGCCGCTACCTGCGCGAGGGGCCGCTGGCGATGTATGCGCGGCATGGCCTGGGCCTGTGCTGTGTCGAGCGGCGCAATGACGGCCTTGCGCTGGGCCTATGCGGCTTGATCAAGCGCGAGACGCTTGACGACGTCGACCTCGGTTTCGCTTTCCTGCCCGGCGCGCGCGGCCGCGGCTATGCGCGCGAGGCGACGGCTGCGGTGCTCAGCGACGGCCTGCGCACCTAGGGCCTGCGGCGCATCGTGGCCATTACCGACCCCGGCAACCAGGCCTCGGCCCGCGTGCTCGAAGCCACGGGGCTGCGCTTCGAGCGCCTGCTGCCGGCGGGTGCCACGTCCGCCACCGCCAAGGCGCTGCGGCTGTTTGCGCGCGACGCGTAAAGTGCCTGCCACATCACCGAAGGACCGCGATGAATCGACCGTACCAGGGCGTCTTTCCGGTGGTGCCCACCACCTTCTCTGAGGACGGCACGCTCGATCTGGCCAGCCAGAAGCGCTGCGTGGACTTCATGATCGACGCCGGCTCCAACGGCCTGTGCATCCTGGCCAACTTCTCCGAGCAGTTCGTGCTCTCGGACGACGACCGCGAGGTCCTCACGAAGCAGATCCTCGAGCACGTGGCCGGCCGCGTGCCGGTGATCGTGACGACCACGCACTTCGGCACCCGGGTCTGCGCCGAACGCAGCCGCCGCGCGCAGCAAATGGGCGCGGCAATGGTGATGGTCATGCCGCCGTACCACGGCGCCACCATCCGCATCGGTGAAGCGCTGATCTTCGAGTTCTACGCCCGCCTGTCAGACGAGATCGGCATCCCGATCATGATCCAGGACGCGCCGGTGGCCGGCACGCCGCTGTCTGCGGCCCTGCTGGCGCGCATGGCGCGCGAGATCGAGCAGGTGGCCTATTTCAAGATCGAGACGGCGGGCGCCGCCACGAAGCTGCGCGAGCTGATCGCGCAGGGCGGCGCGGCGATCGAGGGCCCCTGGGACGGCGAGGAAGGCATCACGCTGCTGGCCGATCTGGACGCCGGCGCCACCGGCGCCATGACCGGCGGCGGCTACCCCGACGGCATGCGCCGCATCGTCGACGCCTACGCCGCCGGGCGCCGTGACGACGCCATCGCCGAGTACACGCGCTGGCTGCCGCTGATCAACTTCGAGAACCGCCAAGCCGGCCTGCTGGCGGCCAAGGCGCTGATGCAGGCCGGCGGCGTGATCGCCTGCGACGCGCCGCGCCATCCGTTCCCGGCGTTGAACCCTGCGGTGCGCGCCGGGCTGCTCGAGGTCGCGCGGCGACTGGACCCGCTGGTATTGCGCTGGGCCCGCTGACGCGCCCATTGCTCTAGCCCGCGCCGGGCCGCCCCAAGCGGGCGACGCCCCCTCGGGGGGCCGACGCCGCAGGCGTCTTGGGGGCAGGTTTAGCGCATGTTGCGCGCGAGCAGGCCGCGGCGGGCCAGGTTGTCGATCAGCGCGCGCAGGCCAAAGCGCCACGGCGCGGCTGTTTCGCTGTGCGTGACGCGGTTGCGCAACTCGCCCAGCCGCGCGCTGCGGATGCTGACGATGTCGCCGAGCTTGTGCGTGAAGCCGCCGCCGGGCTGGTCGCGGTCTTCGATCGGAGCGAACAGGGTGCCCAGGAAGAGCATGAAGCCGTCGGGATACTGGTGCGCGGCGATCGTCTGCGCCACCAGGTCGGTCGGGTCGCGGCTGATGCGCGCCATCGAATTGATGCCGCGCAGTTCGTAGCCCTCGGGGCCCTGCACATGCAGGTGCAGGGTTTCGCGGCGCACGTCGTCCAGGCCGAAGGTCGAATCGAACAGGCGGATGAAGGGGCCGATGGCGCAGGAGGCGTTGTTGTCCTTGGCCTTGCTCAGAAGCAGGGCGCTGCGGCCCTCGATGTCGCGCAGATTGACGTCGTTGCCGAGCGTGGCGCCGACGATGTCGCCGCGGCTG
>JANOPR010000468.1:0-1681 GCA_031421955.1 Burkholderiales bacterium | reverse complement strand
GTGCGGCGCTCGCCATCCACCGCGTGCGACCCGGCGCTTCGCAGCTGCAACGGCTCAACAGCCTGGCTTCTGGCAACCCTGCTGCCAGCCGCATGTCGCTGGGCTGCGTGGTGGTCGCACCCGCGTTTTACGACGCGGTCGTGCAGCCTACGCTGGGCCAGCGACGCGGCGTCGTGTACGTGCTGCCCGAGCGCCACCCGGTGCAAGCGATGTTCGGAGAGTTGCCACCGGTGGCGCAGCAGCGCTGAGCTGAAGTAGTTCAGTCGTCTCGGTCGCCAGAGATGCCCGACAAGGCCACCTGCGACAGCGCGATCATCAGCGCGCTCGACTGCAAGAAGACATTGGCGATACCCGCGACCAGCAGCAGGTCGCGCCGATGAACAGCCACTTGGCCATCGCTGGCAGTGGCATTCCAACAGTCCCCCCCCGCGATTGACCTGCCCGGCTTCTTCGGGCCAGTAATTCCTGTGAAGATGGCTCGTCACCCTGGCACTTGCACCGCAGCCGGAACGGCAATGCAGGGCCGCCATCAATGCCTACGCGATGCACGGCGAGCGGCTGCGCGCACCCGTTGAAGCGCTGCTGTACCGCGCCCATTCATCGGCCCGCGCCGAAGGCGCTGCCGCCGCAAGCCTGCCGCGTTCGTCAACGGCGCATTCAATGCCCTGTGCGCCGGCTGGGGTAGACCAACGTTTGGCCTGCAGCAGACGGTGTGCTGGCGAGCCCGGCGTGGGCTCGAGGCGGTTGGCTGTAGGCGCTGTCTTACCAAGATGGCGCTTGGCGCCCGACAGACGCAGCGGGGGCTTGGGCAAAGACTGCGAGTGTCCTGTCATCAGCAGATCGGAACCAGCATGAAGCCGCAGCCAGCGTCCCATATCGAACCGTCCGAACACTCGACCGACGAAGTCGATGACTTCCTCGACATGGTCGAGGACAACATCGAGCGCGTGCCCGGCGCCGGCTCGCCAGCCATCAAACCGAACAAGGAGCTCGGCGAGGACGGCAAGCCCAAGACCAAGACGCAGCGCAACGCGAGCACTTGAGTGCGCGGCCCGCTCGCGGCTCACCCTTGTGGCGCCACGCAGAGGCTGCTGCAGGCCGCGGCATGCACCCACGCCATCGCCTTCGGCCCGCGCGCAGCGCGCAAGGGGCTGACCGCCGCTGGCGTTTGGCGTTGACATTCAGCGTCGCCGGATCAGGCCGAGAGCTGTGATACGGGCGGCGCAGCAGGCGTGCACGCATCACCCAGTCATGACGTGACTAGCCAAGATCTGCCCACGCATCTATGCGCTCTCGCGCATTGGGGGACTTTCCGTTGTTGCATTTGATATGTGCAACATAGGTAAGTACCGTGTGAGTTCCTAGGCCGCGACCGGCCCAGGATCACTTCGGAAGGGCGCACACATGAACTCGCCATATGCGTCATGGACGTCCATCGTCACGCTGGCCTTGTCGGCGTTCGTCGTCGCAGGTTGTGGTGGTGGAGCGGCCGTCGATCTGCCGCCGGTTCCCGTGATCGTCAGCCCCGCCGAGGGCGCAACGTTCAGGGCGGGTGACACGCTCGCCTTCATTGGAGCGGCAGCCGACAACGAAGATGGCAACTTGCCCGCCAGCGCGCTGACCTGGTGGGTCGAACTCCACCACGACGCCCACACCCATCCCTTGCGCCCAGCGGCCACGG
>JANOPR010000467.1:0-2185 GCA_031421955.1 Burkholderiales bacterium | reverse complement strand
CCATCGAGCCGTATGTGATGGCGGGCGATGTGTACACGCAGCCGCCCTATGTCGGCCGCGGCGGGTGGAGCTGGTACACGGGCGCTGCGGCCTGGATGCACCGCGCAGCGATCGAATCGATCTTCGGCTTGTCCATCGATGCCGACGAGCTCTCATTCGACCCTTGCCTGCCATCGCATTGGCCGCGCGCGGAGTTGAGTCTGCAACGCGATGGACGACACCTGCGCTTCATCCTGTTGCGCGCGGACGCTGCCGCCGCGCTGGCCGCTGCCGTGCCGTTGCAGGCGGTGCTGCTGCGACCCGGTGAAACGCTGGCCTGGCCGGCCCTGCCTGACAAGTCGTGCTTCGTGATTCCGCTTGCGCCCGAACCGGTACCGACGGCGTTGCCCGCGCACCTGTCAGCCGCCGCGTCGCCATGAGCGAGCAGCGGCAACGCGGCTTCGTCCTACAGGCGCAGGTACTTCGCGCCGATGGTTGCCCCGGGCCGGCATTCATACAGTCATCGAATCGGCTCGGCGCGCGATCGCACAGAGCCAACGCCGACAACCCAGGAACCCGCCATGGCCAACAAACAAAAACCCAGCAACATCACCGCCCTGCCCGGGGCCGAGGCCAAGCCGATGCGCCTGGACGAAGCGGCCATTGATGCGGCGCGGCGCAGCCTGGACCAGGGCGCGGTGACGCCGAGCTACGGGCCCTGGCGCGAAGACATCATCAAGCTGCTCAACGACTCGCTGGCCACCGAGCTGGTCTGCGTGCTGCGCTACAAGCGCCACCACTTCACCGCCCAGGGCCTGGCCTCGCCGAAGATCGCCGAGGAATTCCTGGTCCACGCGAACGCCGAAGCCGGCCATGGCGACCGCCTGGCCGAGCGCATCGTGCAACTTGGCGGCGAGCCCGATTTTTCGCCCGATTCGCTGAGCGGCCGCAGCCATGCCAGCTATGACGATTCGACCGACCTGAAGGCGATGATCAAGGCCAACCTGATCGCCGAACGCGTGGCCATCGAGGCCTACAGCCAGATCATCGGATTGATCGGCGACAAGGACCCGACCACGCGGCGCTTGCTCGAAGACATCCTCGCCGACGAACAGGAACACGCCGACGAGTTGAAAGACTGGCTCGCCGCCGGCTGAGTTCACTGGCGACAGCCGGTTTCGGTAACCGGCGAACGGGTCTGGCGCACGCTGCAGCGCCCCGAAGACATCATGGCGTGGACGCAGCGTCCCGAGGGCGACTCGCACCGCCGGCGCGCCAAGCCGCGGCGGTAGGCGCGATGCACTGCGCCGCCTGGCGGACAGCACACCGACGGAGGTAGGCCAGGTCCGAGGCCCGCGACTTGACCTGCACGCGCGCCCGCCGGCGCTGCGTGCAGCGGCAGGCCCTTGATTACCTCTTGTTGGGATCGAGCTGGTTGCCGATGACGCCACCGATCGCGGCGCCGCCGACGGTGCCGACGGTGCTGCCACCGGTGAGCACGGCACCGGCCACGCCGCCGATGGCGGCGCCGGCGGCGGTGTTCTTGTCGCGGGTGGACATCCCGGCGCATGCGCCGAGTGTCGAAGCAGCGATGGTCGCCATGGCGATGGCGCTGATGAGGCGAGTGTTCATGATGAGGTCCTTGAAGTTGAAACTGTCTTGCGTCCCACGCAAACAGTTCTGGGTAGAGCCCTGCCCTGCCTGCGATGAGCCATCTTCGACTCTCGATGGCCTGGCGCGAATCAGGCGCCACCGCGCTGGCGTGTAGGAAGAGGCCGCGCGTTCAGTCGCACCCGGCGCGTAGTCCGGGTCTGACAAGTCGGTTCGCGCCCGGCTGACAGACGTCGAGCGGCATCGACTCAATACTGGGCCTCATATGCAGGAGTCAGAGCATGACCAGCGACGCGCGCGAAACTACCACTGAAGCGCCGTCCATACCGGACAAGCATCGCGAACCGCGCAGCGGCGCCGACCGTGTGGCCCTGGCCTTCACGAGACTGTTGCGCTGGTGTGCCGACACCTTCTTTGCCAAGCGCTATGGCCACCGCGCGATCGTGCTCGAAACCGTGGCTGCCGTGCCGGGCATGGTCGGCGCCACGATCACGCACCTGAGCTGCCTGCGCCGGATGGTCGATGACCAGGGCTGGATCCGCACCCTGATGGAAGAGGCCGAGAACGAACGCATGCACCTGATGAGCTTCGTGGC
>JANOPR010000466.1:0-3932 GCA_031421955.1 Burkholderiales bacterium | reverse complement strand
CTTCGATCGCACGGCGGATCGAACGGCCGGCGTTGTTGATCAGGAAGTCGACGCCGCCGTGCTGTTCGGTCAGTGCCTTGATGAACTCGGCGCAACTGGCTTCGTCGGCGATGTCGACCGAGTAGGTGAAAACCTTCGCGTCCTTGCCGGCGGCCGCACGGATCTCGGCCGCGGCTTCGGCCAGCTTGTCTTCGCCGCGCGCGCAGATGACCGTGATGGCGCCGGCTTCGGCGAAGCGGCAGGCGGCCGACAGGCCGATGCCCGACGAGCCGCCGGTGATCAGCACCACCTTGCCGCCGACCGTGCCCTTGAGGCTGCGGTCGATGAACAGCGCCGGGTCGAGATGCCGCTCCCAGTAGTCCCACAGGCGCCAGGCGTAGTCCTTCAGGTTCGGGCACTCGATGCCGCTGCCCTTGAGCGCGGCATCGGTCTCGCGGCGGTCAAAGCGCGTGGGGTAGTTGATGAACGTGAGCATGTCTTCGGGCACCCCGAGGTCCTTGATCACGGCGTTGCGGATGCGCCGCACTGGCGCCAGCGCCATCATTCCCTTCTTCACACTCTTGGGAATGAAGCCGAGCAGCGCCGCGTTGATGAACAGGTTCATCTTCGGCGCATGGGCGGCCTTGCTGAAAATATCGAGCACGTCGCCGATGCGGTAGCCCACCGGATCGACCAGGTGGTAGCACTTGCCGCTGGCGTGGAAATGGTGGCTGATGTGGTCGAGCGCGGCGACGACGAAGTCGACCGGCACGATGTTGACGCGCCCGCCTTCGATGCCGATGCTGGGCATCCACGGCGGCAGGATCTGGCGCATGCGCTGGATCAGCTTGAAGAAGTAGTACGGGCCGTCGATCTTGTCCATCTCGCCGGTCTGGGAATCACCGACCACCATCGCCGGGCGGTACACGGTCCAGGGCACCTTGCACTCCTTGCGCACCAGCTTCTCGCTCTCGTGCTTGGTCATGAAGTACGGGTGATCCAGGCCCTCGGCCTCTGCGAACATGTCCTCGCGGAACACGCCTTCGTACAGGCCCGCCGCAGCGATGCTCGAGACATGCTGGAAATGCCCGGCGTCGATGGCGTGGGCGAACTCGATCGCGCTGCGCGTGCCGTCGATGTTGACCTTGACCTGGCTGTCCTCGTCGGCCGACAGGTCGTAGACCGCGGCCAGGTGGTAGACGTGGTTGATGTGACCCTTGAGCTTTTTCACCTCGGCTGCCGACACGCCGAGCTTGGGACTCGTCAGGTCGCCATACACCGGCACCGCGCGCGCCTTGCCCACACCCCAGTACTCGAGCAGCGCGGCAACTTTGTTCTCGCTCTCGGGGCGCAACAGGAAGTGGACGACGGCGCCCTTGCGTGCGAGCAGGGTCTTGACCAGGCGCTTTCCGATGAATCCGGTGGCGCCGGTGACGAAGTACTGCATGCGGTTCTCCTTCGATGAATTGCGCGGCGACCGGGCGCCGGAGGATTCATTCTTGCACCCATAGACCGCGCGCCGCGCTGCACGGAAACCCCAAGGCGGAGCCGCACACCGGCCGCGTTGGCATAGAGCCCTCACACTAGAGAAAGCGCCTCGCACCCTGCAGTCCCGCTCCTATAGTCGGGCCTCGAGCGCTGCAGCACTGCGCGCACACCCCTTTCAGCGACGACAAAGGAAACATCCCATGGTCAAGAAGCTCAAGAAGATGGCGGACAAGCAGTCGACCTCGGCCACCGGCCTCCTGGACAGCCACCTCGCCAATTCAGTCAAGGATTCGGCGCAGCAGATCTGGCTGGCCGGCATGGGCGCATTCGCCAAGGCGCAGGAAGAAGGCGGCAAGGTCTTCGACGCCCTGGTCAAGGAAGGCACCAGCCTGCAGAAGAAGACCCAAGGCATCGCCGAAGAGCGCATCAGCGCCGTCACCGGCAAGATGACGGCCATGGCCGACGGCATGAGCAGCAAGGCCGGCGCGCAGTGGGACAAGCTCGAGTCGATCTTCGAGCAGCGCGTGGCCAAGGCCCTGAACAAGATGGGCGTGCCTTCGAGCAAGGACATCGACGCGCTGATCAAGCGCATCGACGGCCTGTCGGCCCAGGTGGGCGGCAAGGCCGCAGAGGCGAGGAAAAAGCCCGCCGTCAAGGCCGCAACCAAGCCCGTCGCCAAGGTGCCTGCCAAGCGCGCGGCACGCAAGAAGGCGTGACCTCGGTGCCCCGGCGCGGCGCCAAGGCGCCGCGCATCGGTCTGGCCCTCGCTGGGGGCGGACCGTTGGGTGCGATCTACGAAATCGGCGCGCTGTGCGCGCTCGACGAGACCCTCGACGGGATCGACTTCAACCGCCTCACCGGCTATGTCGGCGTGTCGGCGGGCGGCTTCATTGCCGCCGGGCTGGCCAACGGCATGACGCCGCGCGAACTCTGCGCGGCCTTCATCGAGGGCACCGCCTCGGGCGCGGACGACCTGTTCGCTCCCGCGCTGCTGATGCAGCCGGCCTGGGGCGAATACCTGCACCGCCTGGCCATGCTGCCCGGACTGACCGCGCAGGCGGTCTTCGAACTCGCCTTCAAGCGCCGCTCGCTGCTGCAGGCTTTCGAGCGGCTGGGCCGCGCGCTGCCCACCGGCCTGCTCAGCGGCGCGGCAATGGAGCGGCGGCTGGCGCATGTGCTCACCAAGCCCGGACGCAGCAACGACTTCCGGCAGCTGGAACGCCGCCTGGTGCTGGTGGCCACGGACCTCGACAGCGGCGAGGCCGTGCCCTTCGGCCAGCCCGGCCTGGACGACGTGCCGATCTCGCTGGCCGTGCAGGCCAGTGCCGCCCTGCCGGGGCTGTATGCGCCGGTGTCGATCAAGGGCCGCACCTGCGTCGACGGCGCGCTCAAGAAAACGCTGCACGCCACCGTGCTGCTCGAGGACGGCCTGGATCTGCTGATCTGCCTCAATCCGCTGGTGCCCTTCGACGCCACGCATGCCACGCGGCACAAGGTGCTGGGTAGCGCCGACGCGCGCATCCCGCGCCTCATCGACGGCGGCCTGCCGGTGGTGCTGTCGCAGACCTTCCGTTCGCTGATCCACTCGCGGCTCGAACTCGGCCTGAAGGGCTATGCCCGCAGCTACCCGGGCACCGACATCGTGGCCTTCGAGCCCGACCACCGCGACCCCGAGATGTTCCTGGCCAACACCTTCAGCGTCTCGCAGCGGCGCCTGCTCGCCGAGCACGCCTACCAGCGCACCCGAGAGTTGCTGCGCTCGCGGCGTTCGTCGCTCGGCGCGCAACTGGCGCGACACGGAGTGACGATCGATGCGGCCGTGCTCGACGATCCGACGCGGCGGCTGGTGGGGCGGCCGCGGCGGCTGGCGGGCACGCGTGCAGCGCGGGCGCTGAAGAAGCTCGACGAGGTGTTGAACGATCTAGAGATGGCGGTCGCTGCTTAGGTTCCTTTCATGCACTGTCGGTGCGGCGTGTGTGTCCGACAGGTTCTTCCCCTGCCAAGTCGGCGCCGGGTGTGCCCCGGCAGGTTCTTCTGTTGCCACATCGGCGCCGGGTCCCGCCCCGGCGGGCGGCATACTTTCTTTCTGTTGGCCCAGAAAGAAAGTAAGCAAAGAAAGAGGGCCGAACACGAATCTTCGCGTCTGAGCGCGCGAGAGGTTTCCTGTTCGCGCGCACAAGTCTGATTGATCCGGCAAGGCCTGCGTTTGCACCGAGCCAAACGCACTTGCCAAACCGTCGTCGGCGCCCAAGCGCGGTGCGCCGCGGTGCAATCGAAACTCCTGCCCGTACCGGGTCAGGCCTCGCAGCAATACACCAGCATCACTCGCGACCGCAGGCGCGAATGATCACGTGTTCAGGCGCTCTTTCTTTGGTTACTTTCTTTCTGAGCCAGCAGAAAGAAAGTGACTGCCTGCCGGGGCACACCCGGCGCCGACTCAGGCATGAGAAGAACCTACGCCGTAG
>JANOPR010000465.1:0-9314 GCA_031421955.1 Burkholderiales bacterium | reverse complement strand
GCGCTCACTGCGCTCAAACAGACGCGGCGAGTCAGTTCACGAAGCGCGCTGTGCGCCCCGACCCCAGACCTGCGCTCCTCGCCGCTCCAGAGATCGCCCCCGCCGGGCACCGCCTGCCGCGAGGCACCGGTATGGGCGCTTGCCGCAAAGCGCCCTGTGCGGGCGCGCCTTTGCCGCACCCAGGCCTCGAGGGCGGCCTTTGCATGTCTGCTCTGGGCCGTTTGCAGACGACCATTCCTGTCGGATTGAGAGCGAAACCGTATTAGCGGTTCTGCGTGATCACATCGACCAGTGCGGGCTGGCGCTGGGTCTTGACGGCATCGAGTGCGCGCCGCAACGCCGGCTCGAGGTCTTCGCTGCGCGTGATCGGGCCTTCGGCGTAGACGCCCATCGAGCGCGCCATCGAGGCGAAGTCGACCGCGGGGTCTTCGATGCGCGTGCCTTGGCCCGCGGTTTCGACCGGGCGTCCGCGATGCGCGGCGATCTTCGCGTTGTGCTCTTCCGAGTTGTAGTAGCTGCGGTTGTTGAGCAGGATCGTCAGCAGCGGCACCTTGTGATGCGCGGCGGTCCACAGCGCGGTCGGCGTGAACAGGAAATCGCCGTCGCCCTGCAGGTTGACGCACAGCCTGTCCGGGCAGGCCAGCGCCACGCCGATGGAGGCGCCGACACCGTAGCCCAGGCCGCCGCCGGTGTTCTTGCCCAGGTATTGGTCCTGGCGGGCGATGTTCCAAAGCCGCTTGGCCCAGCCGTTGGCGGTGCCGTTGGTCAGGACCCATGGCTCGTCCTTGATCACGTCCCAGACGATGGCTGCCAGCGCCGACAGCGCGATCGGCGACTGCGCACGCGCCGCCTCGGCCTGCGCCTGCCACTGGGTGCGCAACCGGGCCGAGCGCCCGTGCCACTTTTCGCCGCGCAGGCGAATGCGTGCGGCGGTGCCGGGCCGTGTGTCCGACTGCTCGGTGCAAAGCTGGAGCAGGCTCGGCACGAAGCCCGAGGTGTCGGCGGCGATCGCGTCGTCGGTCTCCTGCAGCCGGCGAAAGTCGTGGCTCCAGCTGCGCACGATGTAGCCGTCGAGCGTGACATGGGCGATGGGCGTGCCGGGCTTGTACATCGGCTGCGTTTCGCGCGTCAGGCGATTGACGGTGTGCAGCGCGCCGTACAGGTCCATCGTGTCCAGCGCGAGGATGAAGTCGGCGCTGCCGAGCACCTCTTCGGTGATCCCGCCCAGCGCCATCGGATGCTGGGTCGGGAAATTGTGGCGATTGCCCTGGTCGAGCACCGGAACATTCAGCAGCCCGGCCAGTTTCACCAGCGCGTCGAAGGCCACAGCGGAGCGACCCAGCCGGTCGGCGACGATGACCGGGGATTCGGCGTCGAGCAGCGCATCGGCCATGCGCTGCAAGGTTTGCGGCGAGGCGGCGGGCGGCTCGGGCGGGCGGAACTTGGCCGGATCGGGCAACTGCGGGAACTCGCTGCGTTCTTCCTCCTGCATCTGGGCGTCGTAGCAGATGTAGACCGGCCCATGCGGCTCGGTCATCGCAGTCTGGTAGGCGCGCGCAAACGACTCCGGCGTGCTCTCGAGGTCGGCAGGCTGGTCGTCCCACTTGACGAAGTCACGCACCAGGTTGCCTTGCACCAGCGCCGTGTGCACCCAGTCGCTGCCGGGGCGGCGCTTGGTATACGACATCGGGCCGGTGCCACCCAGCAGGATGATCGGAATGCGGTCGCACCAGGCGTTGTAGATCGCCATCGTCGCGTGCTGCAGCCCGACGACGTTGTGCAGGATCGCCGCCATCGGCCTGCCGGTCGCACGCGCATAGCCGTGCGCGATCGCCACCGAGATTTCCTCGTGCATGCACTCCAGGAATTCGGGGTTCTTGTTGCCCAGGTAGTTGACCAGCGAGTCGTGGATGCCGCGAAACGACGCCCCGGGGTTGAATGCGGCATACGGGATGTCGTATTGCTGCAGGATGTCGACGATGAAGTCGGATCCGTAGCGGCGGGCAGTCAATCGCTTGTTCGCGTCGATGGTCATGTGCGTTCGTGTTCTTGTGGGTGGACGTCAGGCGAAGCCGACGTTGCTGCGCTTGGCATC
Organism: Burkholderiales bacterium; assembly: GCA_031421955.1. Taxonomy (GTDB): domain Bacteria; phylum Pseudomonadota; class Gammaproteobacteria; order Burkholderiales; family Burkholderiaceae_C; genus CADEEN01. The sequence continues at coordinate 7,219 of JANOPR010000465.1, read as the reverse complement.
AATACCTGACGTTGATGTTCTTCACCTGCGTGTAACTCGTCAATTCGTCGATCGAATGCTCGCGGCCGATGCCGCTGTCCTTGAAGCCGCCGAACGGCGCGCCCTTGAAGCGCTTGCCGCCATGGCCGTTGATCCACACATAACCGGCTTGCACCGCATCGGCCATGCGCAGTGCGGTCGAGATGTCGTTGGTCCAGATGTTGGCGCACAGGCCGTAGTCGCTGTCGTTGACTTCCTGCAGCATCGTGGCCTCGTCGTCCCAGGCGATGATGCTCATCACCGGCCCGAAGATTTCTTCGCGCTCGATCTTCATGCCGTGGCGGACCTGGTCGAAGATCGTCAGGTCGACAAAGCAGCCACCCTTCAATGCGTCGCCAGGCGCATGGCCGCCGCCACACACCAGGCGCGCGCCCTCGGCCTGGCCGGCACGGATGTATCCCATCACGCGCTCATAGTGCCGGCGCGTGACCACGGGTCCCATTTGCGTGGTTTCGAGTTCGGGCAGGCCGACGACGATCTTCGCGGTGCGCGCCAGCACCGCTTCGAGGAACCGGTCCTTCATCTGCCTGTGCACGAAGACCCGGGAGTTCGAGCCGCAGGACTGGCCTTGCGAGCGGGTGAAGTTCATGCCCGCCACCGCGGCAGCGGCGACTTTCTCGACATCGACATCGGGATAGATGATCAGCGGGTTCTTGCCGCCGAGTTCCAGGCTCAGCGACTTGATGCCGGCCGTGCGCGTGATCGCCAAGCCGGTTTCGACGCTGCCGGTGAACGCGATGCGTCGAACTTGCCTGTGCGCGACGAGCGCACCGCCGCAGGTCGGACCGTCGCCGGTGACGATATTGACCACGCCGGGCGGGAAGCATTCCTGCACCAGTTTGCCCATCCACAGCGCGGACAGCGGCGTCTGGTCGGCCGGCTTCAGGATCACCGCATTGCCGGCGATCAACGCCGGCGCGATCTTGCCTGCCGCAAAGGAAATCGGATGGTTGAACGGGATGATGCGCCCGACCACGCCATAGGGCTCGGGCCGCGTGTAGTCCAGCCCGCCGCCCGGGGTCGGGATGGTCTGGCCCTTCACTTCCATGCCCAGGCCGCCAAAGAAGTCGTGCAGCGCGGCGCCTTTTTCCGCATCGTCGACCATCGCCAGAAACGGGTTGCCGCTGTCGATCGCGTCGAGCATGCCGAAGTCGCGCGCGGCGCCACGCAGGGCCTGGGCAAAGCGCCTGCAGTGGCTGGCGCGTTCGTCGACATGCAGCTTGCTCCAGGCCGGAAACGCCGCCTGGCCGGCCTGCACGGCGAGTTGAATGTCTTCTGCGTTGCCGGCCGGGACTTGCGTGATCACTTCGTCATAGGCCGGATTGACCGTGGCCATGCGCTTGCCCGAGCGGCTTTCGACCCACTCGCCGCCGATCATCATCTTCCAGCCGTGCGTCTCGTCCTGGGCCCGCCGCAATACGTCGAGCGCGTAGGCATCGCTGAGATCCATCGAAATTCTCCCTGCAGGTCAATGCATGCGGGAGCCGCGACTCAGCGCCGCGGCCCTGGCGTCCTGGCTACCGAACACCGCGCTTGAGGAACACTTCATTGAAGGTGCCGCTCCACTTGTCGACCTGATCGAGTACCAGCACCGGGTCGACCTGTTCAACGCGCAGGTCCTTGGGAAACTCCGAGGGGAGCTTGGTGTTGGTCGGGAAATATCCCAGGGATTCGAAAGCCTTCTGCGCGCCGGTCGCCGACAGCATGTAGTCATAGAACAGCAGCGCGGCATTCGGTCGCGGTGCATTGCGCGAAATGGCCACGCCGTTGGAACGGGCGATCACGGGTTTCAGCGTGAACCAGTCGATCGGCATGCCCTTGGCCTTGCCCCTTTGCGGCATGTGCTGGTAGACCGTCAGCGCCATCGCCACATCACCCGCAGCGACCAGGTTGTTCAGCAGGGACACGCTGCCATGCGCCGAGATGCCATTGGTGGCCACGACATCGCGAAACAACTTCACGCCCTTGTCTTCGCCCAGATTCATCGCCAGCGTCGCAAACCACGGCCAGGATTCGCTTTCGATGCCCAGCTTGCCTTTCCACTTCGGATCGAGCAGGTCCTGATAGGTTTTGGGCAGGTCTTCCTTCTTGATCAATTTGGTGTTGTAGGCCTGAACGTAGACCTGCAGGATCGTCGCTGCCCATTCGCGATGCGCCGGCACCGATCCGGCGATCAGTTCGCCAAGCACCGGCGACTTGACCGGCCGCAGGATTTTTTCCCTGTGCAGGGCTTCCAGTTGCGGCGAGCCGAAGTGGATGGCATCGAACTGATGGCGTCCGGCCGAGGCTTCGGTCAGTATGCGCTGCATGACCTTTTCGGTGGGCGCGCGCCAGACCGTGACCTTGATGCCGTACTTTTCTTCGAACGGACCGATCAAGGCGACCAGGTTGTCTGCTGCCAGACTGGTGTAGAGCGTGAGAGCGCCTTCCTTCTTGGCGGCCGCCAGGACCTTCTGCTCCCGATCCGGACCCTCGTATTGCAGCAGCGAGGCGTCTTGCGCGAAGCTGGGCAAGGCTGTGGCCAGCATCGCCAGCGCCAATCCGCGACGCCGAAGTTTATGAATGTCATTCATCCAGTTCATATCGTTCCTTTGTGTCGACTCTCGACTCGATCAAGCCCTGGCCAACGCGGCCAGCACGCGTGCGGGGGTCATCGGTGCGCGGCGCAGCCGCACGCCGGTGGCATCGAAGAAGGCATTGGCAACAGCCGCCGGCACCACGCGCGAGGTCGCTTCGCCCGCGCCGGTCGGCGCGACCTCGGGGCGGTCGATCAGCACGACCTCGATCGACTCCGGCGCGTCCTGGATGTCCAGGATCGGGTAGCTCAGCCAGTCGACGCTGGTCACCATGTTCTGGTCGAAGCTCACCTCCTCGAACAGCGAGCGCGACAGCGCCTGCACCAGGCCGCCTTCGATGGTGTAGCGCAGGCCCTGCGGGTTGACGACCAGGCCGCAGTCGTGCGCGACCGTGAACTTGCGCCCCCAGATGCGTCCGGTCTTGCGCTCGACCTCGATCTCGGCGACGACCGCGACGATGGTGCCGCCACGCTGCGCATAGGCGATGCCCCTTCCGCGCAGCAGGTCGCCGGAGAAGTCGCGTGGCGCTGAAGGCCGGGGCTGCCAGCCGGCCTTTTGCGCTGCCGCCTTGACCACCGCCTGGTCGCGCGGCGCGGTCAGGTACCTGAGCCGGAACTCGACCGGGTCGGCGCCCGTTGCATTGGCGAGCTCATCGATGAATTGCTCGCTGGCGAACTGGATCTGCAGTCCGACCGGATCGCGCAGGTGCGAGGTGCGCAGCGGCGACGAGCGCTCGAGCAGCGGCGCCACCACTTCCCAGCCCAGGCGCTTGTTCTCGAAGCCATAGCTCTCGGCGGGCGTGCCGAATCCATTGCCGGGTTTGAGCGGCAGGCCGATCTCCATGCCGGCCAGGCTATCGCGCGGATCGGATTCGTTGCTGTTGATGTTGGCGCGCGAGAAGCCGCGCGAAATGAACTCGTAGGCGAGCACCTTGCCCGAGGCATCGAGCGCGGCGCGCGCGCGGTGCACCGAGGCCGGCGCCTTCGGATCCCAGGCGGTGCCGTCGTGGCGCATGCCCTGCACCCGCACCGGCTTGCCGGTCAGCTTGGACAGCAGCGCGGCGTCCAGCGCGGCATCGCCGGCGTCATTGCGGCCGTAGGAGCCGGGGCCGATCAGCCAGATGCCCTGCACCTTGTCCGGCGGCAGTCCGAGCAGCCTGGCCACGCCGTCGCGGGCGTAATGGGGTTTTTGCGTGCCGGTCCACAGCGTCGCGCGATCGGCGTGGGCATCCACGATGGCGCAGGCCGGGCCCATGCTGGCGTGCGACTGGAACGGCCATTGGTACTCGGCCTCGATCACGCGTGCCGCGCTCTTGAAGGCCGCCGCGACGTCGCCCTTGGGCGGCAGATCCTCGTTCGCGACGGTGGGCGCCGAGCGGATGTGGTCGTGCACCTTGTCCGACGTCGGGAAGGGATGCGTCGGCGCCGACCACTGCACCTTGAGCGACTGCGCGGCGCGCACCGCGTCCCATTCCTTCTCCGCCACCACGGCCAGGAAGTTCTTCTCGTGCACCACGCGCGCGCCCTTGATGCCGGCGATCGAGCGCAGATCCACGCTCTCCGGGACGCTGCCTGCGTGCGGCGTGCGAATCACCCGAGCGTGCAGCATGCCGGGCACGGAGATGTCGGTGACGAAGGTCTCGCGGCCGAAGACCTTGCGCGCCACGTCGCGCCGCGGCATCGCCTTGCCCACGACCTTGTATTCCGAGACCGCCTTCGGCTTGGCCTGGCCCTTGACGTCCATCTGGTTGCCGGTCTGCTTGTTCCACTCGACCTTGGCGTTGAAGGCCTTGCCGCCGATCAGCTCGGCGTAGCTGACGCGCTTGGTCGCATCGTCGAGCACGGCGATCACGCCGTCGCTGACGCCCAGCCTTTGCGCGGGCACACCGAGCTGTACGGAGGCCATGCCGAGCAGGATGCGGCGCGCCTCGGCCGCGGCGTTGCGCAGCGGCTTGGCGCCGGCCTGGATGCCCAGGGCACTCGAAGCACCGCCCTGGTTCAGCGAGGTCGCGGTGTCGCCGGTGATCACGCTGACCTGGTCGACGGCGACGTCGAGTTCATCGGCCACTATCTGGGCGATGGCGACTTCCAGGCCCTGGCCCAGGTCGACCTTGCCGTAGAAGGCGCTGACGCGGCCATCGCGCGCGATCGCGACCCACGAATCGAGTTCCTCCGGCACCAGTGCAGGTTTGGCGGCGGCGCCGGCCTGCGCCAGCGCCGACCCACCGACCCACGGCAGCGTGGCGCAAACCACCAGCGCACCCGAGGTCTTGAGAAATTCGCGGCGGCTGTCGGAAAGTCGGACTTGATCATTCATTTCAGTTGCTCCACTGCGCTTTGCGCGACACGCGACGCATGAAAAAGCAGCCTCCAAGCGCACGCCTCGGATCGGGCTTTGCCCGGCCGCCGGCGTGGCCCCCTTGAGGGGGAGCGGCGAAGCCGCTTCGGGGGTGTTTCATCCTAGGCCATTTGGGATTGCGCGCGCTTGATGGCGCGCAGGATCGACACATGCGTACCGCAGCGGCATTTCAAGCCGGTCAGCGCGTCGCGGATCTGCGCGTCGCTGGCCTTCGGGTTCTTCTTGAGAAAGGCTTCGGCGGTCAGGATCCAGCCGCTGCTGCAGTAGCCGCATTGCGGCACCTGCTCTTCGATGAAAGCGACCTGGATCGGGTGCGGTTTCTCGGGCGTGCCCAGGCCGGCCAGGGTCGTGACCTTCCTGCCCTGCGCAGCCGACACCGGAAAGGAGCACGAGCGCACCGGCTCGCCGTCGACCTGCACGGTGCAGGCACCGCATTGCGCCAGGCCGCAGCCGAACTTCGGGGCGCTGAGCTTCAGGTCGTCGCGCAGCGCATACAGCAGCGGCATCTGCGGGTCGCCGTCGACCGATACGCTCTTGCCGTCAGCGATGAAGCTCGTCTTTGCCATGGTTGCTCCGTAGCGGTGGGGGTGGATGGAGGCACCTCGGCGCGTCGCCGACGTCGCCGGTCGCGGCGCGATACGCCGGCGCGCCGAAGTGATCGGTGGCTCGGACCAACGTGGCGGCCATCGCCGGCTGGCTGCTGGCGTGGCCCGCGGCGTCGATCCGTTGCAGCCGCGAGCCGGGCCAGGCGCGGTGCAGCGCCCGTGCCGCGGCCGGCGGCGTGACCAGGTCCCTGGCGCCCTGCACGACGACGCCGGGCAGGCCGCGCAGCCGGTCGGCCTGTGCCAGCAACTGGCCATCTTCGAGGAAGAAGGCGTGGCAGGCGAAGTGAGCGCCGATGCGGGCCATCGCCAAGGCGGCGCCGTCATCCCGCAGGCGCTGCCGGGCGGCGGCCTGCGGCACCGGCGCTTCGAGGTCCATCAAATCCTGCTCCCATTGCAGCCAGGCCTGCGCCGCGGCTTGCTCGGTGGCGTCGTCACCGCTGTGCATCTGCACCATCAGCGCGCGCGCCATGTCGGCGCGCGACGCGGGCGCGATGGTTGCCGTCAGCCGCTGCCAGGCCGCGGGGTACCGCGCCGCCGCACCTTGCGCCGAGTACAGCCAGCGCTGCTCCGACGTAGTCGCGGTGAACACGCCGCGCAGCACCAGGGCCTGCACGCGATCGGGGTGCTGCTCGGCGTAGGCCAGCGCCAGCGTGCTACCCCACGAGCCGCCGAACAGCAGCCAGCGTTCGATGTGCAGATGGCGGCGCAGCGTCTCCATGTCGCGCAGCAGATGTTCGGTGTCGTTGGCGATGAGCCCGCCGCGCGGGCGTGATCGCCCGGCGCCGCGCTGGTCGAAGAGCACGATGCGCCAGCGCTGCGGGTCGAACCAGCGCCGGTCGTCGGGCGTGCAGCCGGCCCCCGGCCCGCCATGCACGAACAGCGCGGGCTGGCCGAGCGGGTTGCCGCACTCCTCCCAGTACACCTCGTGGCCGTCGCCGACGTCGAGCCAACCCTGGGCATGGCACTGCAGCGGCGGGTACATCGATTGCCAGGCGTGCGTCGGGCCGGTGTCCATGTCAGTGGTCCATTGCACTGCGCGCCACCCGGGACGCATGCAATGTGCGTATGCCTTGGGTGTCGGTTTTCGGCCCTTTGCGGACGTTCACGAACGAGTGCTTTGGCGCCGCTCGCGTTCCTGCATCGGTGCGTGCCGCGGGCGCGCGGTGGCCGCTTACGCTCATGTCCCCCGACGACGGCCTGGCGGCCGCCGTCTCCTCCTTGACTTCGCTACAGCGGCCACCCCACGCCCGCGGCAGGCCACAGGGGCGGCCTGCCGCGGTGGAGAACAGCCACTGCGGCCGGATCAGGCCGCTGGGGTGCCGTGCGCAGCGAAGTAAAGGCGGAGGCGTCGGCCACAGGCCGAGGCCGGGGGACATGAGCGGAGCAGGGCACCCCAGCGGCCTGATCCCGCGCCGATGCAGGCACGCAGGCGCAAGCACCGATCCGATCGTCCGCAATGGGCCCAGAGCCGAAGCCCGTTTCATGCGTCGCGGGTCGCGCCAAGCGCGGTGGAGCAACTGAGATGACAGCCCCAAGCTCACTTCGTTCGCGCCCCCCGAGGGGAGCTCAGGCCGCTTGGGAGCGGCCCTGCGCGGGCCTGATGACAGCCCCAAGCTCACTTCGTTCGCGCCCCCCGAGGGG
>JANOPR010000464.1:0-8241 GCA_031421955.1 Burkholderiales bacterium | reverse complement strand
CAGGCCTTTGACGCCGCTGTCGCGCAACGCGTCGATCAGCGCCTCGGGAATGCCGCAAAGGCCGAAGCCGCCCACGGCCATCAGCTGCCCGCCCTTGACGAGGCCGTCGAGCGCGGCCTTCGCGCTCGGGTAGATCTTGTTCATTCGCGAACTCTCCAGTGCAGGGTCACATCACAAACTGCGAGCGTACTACCTATGCCATTGCGTAGTACGTTACGTACCAGTCGGCGCGGCGCACGGTCGGCACATCAACCACGCCCGAGATGGTGTACAAGCTCCTGGGCACGTGAGCGGCGCGCCCGGCATTACAAGTGGCGCGAGGCCCAGCCACCGCCCGCTTGTCGCTGGATCGCGCTGACCAAGGCTTCGATGTCGATCGGCTTGGTGACGTAGTCGACCATGCCGGCGGCCAACGATTTGGCGCGCTCGTCGGCCAGGGCATGCGCAGTCAGGCCGATGACGGGCAACCCGGGCGCCAGGCGGCCCAGCTCGCGGGTGGCGACGTAGCCGTCCATGACCGGCATCTGCAAATCCATCAGCACGGCGTCGTAGGCGGCCGCGCCATCGCGCGCCACGCAATCCAGCGCCTGCTGGCCGTTCTCGGCAAACTGCACACGCGCGCCTTCCTGCGTCAGCATGGCCTCCAGGATCAGGCGGTTGACCTCGACATCCTCGGCCGCCAGCAGGTGCAGGCCGGCCAGTCGCCGCGGTCGCACCGGGTCGGCCGATCCGGGATCGTCAGGCGGCGCAGCGCGCGCGGCCGCGGGCAGCGGCAGGCGCAGGGTGAACGTGCTGCCGAGATCGGGCGCACTCTGCGCCTCGATATCGCCACCCATCAAGCGCGCCAGGCTGCGGCTGATGACCAGGCCCAGGCCGCTGCCGCCGTAGCGGCGCGTGGTCGAACTGTCGGCCTGCTCAAAGGGCCGGAACAGGCGCAAGACCTGCGCCGCGGTCATGCCGATGCCCGTGTCGATGATCTTGAATTCGACCACGTCGCCCTCACGCCGCGCCACGTGCAATGACACCTTGCCGCGCGAAGTGAACTTGACCGCGTTGGACAGCAGGTTGATCAGGACCTGCTGCACGCGCCGGACGTCACCGGTGACCCACTCGGGCAGCTCCGAGGCGCTGACGATCTCCAACGCCAGGCCCTTCTGTTGCGCCGCCTCGGCCACCACGTCGCCCGCCGTGGCCAGTGCGTTGGCCAGCGAGAACGCACGCTGCTCGACATCGACCCGGCTGGCCTCGAGGCGTGAAAAGTCCAGGATGTCGTTGATCACGGCCAGCAGGTGCTTGCCGGCCTCGTCGATGCGTTCGAACGTGGCGTGAGACGGCGAACCTTGGCTCTGCCCCTTGCCGATGCGTGTGAGGCCCAGCACGGCGTTCAGCGGCGTCCTGATCTCGTGGCTCATGTGGGCCAGGAACTCGCTCTTGGCCAGGCCGAGGCGTTCGGCCTCGAGACGCGACGTGTTCAGCTCGGCCGTGCGTTCGTCGACCAGCTTCTGCAGGTTGTCGCGGTGGTGCATCAGTTCGGCCTGCATCGCCTTGCGCTCGCTGATGTCGCGCGACACCGCCAGCATCGAAACCGTGCCCGCCTCGTCGTCGCGCAATGGCACGGCGCGCGTCTCCATCCAACGGTGCGTGCCACGCAAGCCGATGATCTCGAATTCCAGTTCGCCGCTCTCGCCCGCGAGAACGCGGTGCGTCAGAGCGGCAAACGCCGCACGGTTCTGCTCGGCAACCAGGCCTTCGACACTGCAGCCCAACAATGGCGTCGGGTCCTGTGGCGCCTCGACCATCGTCAATCCCGCGGCATTCATTTGCATCAGGTTACCGTCCGGGCCGATCAGCTTCACGCACTCCGGCACCGCGTCCAGGATCGCTTGGAGGCGCGCTTCGCTGGCCTGCAGCCGCAACTCATCGCGCTTGCGCTCGGTGATCTCGGTGCCCATGCCGCAGATGCCGCGAATCTGCTCCTGGGTATCGCGCACCGGGAACTTCGTCGTCAGGAAGACATGCCGACCGGCGCCATTGTCGAGCACTTCCTCGGACTCGATGGCGTGGCCCGCGGCCAGCACCTTCAAGTCATTGCGCAGGAATCCCGCTGCGATATGCGGCGAAAAAAGCTCAAAATTGGTTCGCCCGATCACCTGGTCGCGCGAAAAGCCGGCGGCCTCTTCCCACTTGCGATTGACGAACTCGTAGGCGCCGTTCAGATCCTTGACGAAGATCACCGAGCCGCTGTTCTCGATCAGGTCGGACAACAGGCGACGGCTCTCCGCCAGCGCCACCTCGGCCTGCCTGCGCTCGGTGACGTCCTGCGTCACGCCGACCATCGCCGTGGCCTTGCCGCTGGCGTCGCGAATGACGCGCCCCGAATTCACCAGCCAGCGCAGCTCGCCGTCGGTGCGTTGCAGGCGATAGCCCACCTGGTAGGCGTCCACTCCCGCCATCGCTGCGCGGCCCGCAGCGAGAAACATTTCGCGGTCCTGCGGCACCACCATCGAGCGGAAGTCGGGATAGCCCTCGGCTGGGCATGGACCCAGCAGGCGCTGCTTGTCGGTGCCCCAAGTCGACGTGTCGGTCGCGACGTCCCAATGCCAGGCCTCCATCGACGCCGCATCCAGCGCCATGCGAAAGCGCCGCTCCGACTCGGCCAGCGCCTCGCGCGACGCAGCCAGGGCGTCGAGCATCAGGTCGACACTGCGGCCGAGCTGGGCAGCTTCGTCGGTGCCCTGCAGTGCGGCGCGCTGTGCCAGGTCACCCTGCTCAACCGCCGACGCAACCGCATGGATGACGCGCAACCGGCGCGTGAGCCGCGTCGCGACGAACGCCGCGATCAACGTGCTGGCGAAGATGGCGATCAAGGCGTAGGCGAACGCGCCGCGTGTGACCTCCGTCAATCCCGCGGCAAAGGCGCGCTGCGCAAGTCCCACGCGCGCCCAGCCGACATGCCGACCTTCGACCACCACGGGCGCCACCACGTCGAACAGCACAGCCGATTGATTCAACGTCGCAGGCGCGGCCACGGCGGGCAGGCCGCGCACCGTCTGACCGATCTGCGCACGATCGGTATGCGCCAGCACCCGAGCCTGGCGGTCGATCAGCATCGAGAATTGGACCTGCGGCAGATGGCGTTGGGCCTCGACCAGACGCTGCAATCCGGCCGTGTCACTGGCGGCCAATGCCCCTGCCGCGGATTCGGCCAGGCTGATCGCCAGGCCCTCCGAGATGGCCGCCTGGCGGTCCAGCACCAGGGCGCGCAGCCCCAACGTGAGGTTCCACATGAACAGCGCCATGGTCAGCGCGGCGACCAGCGCAACACCGACAACGATCTGACGCCGCAGCGTGCCAAACAGCAACGCGCGCAATTTGGCGCCCAGGCGCACGAGCGTCATGCCGCTGCCCTCCGTGACGCCGGAGGCGCAGGCGGCGAAACGAATCGCAGGTGAATCAACGGTTCGACCATGTCCTCGAACGCCGGTGTCTGTCCAGACACATTGTCTGTCATGTGCGTGCCTCAATGACACGCAGGATCGCCCGCGCACGATACCCAAATGCCGACACTGCAGCCTGATTACGCCAGCGACAGGGCCTCGATCGACGGCCGTTGCACCAGTTCCGCCAATTCATCGGCGAGGCGCCGGCTTTCCTTGATCGCCCTCGTCCATGCCCGCTCGCGCCCCGCGAAGTCGTCGCCGTAGGCCTTGAAGTCGCTGCGGTCGGGCAGCCTGGCGTTGGGCAACGCCGACTTGACCCACTCGGGGTTGGGCGCCAGCAGCACCACGTTGGCCAGCCGCGCAGTCGTCGCATGGCGGTGTCGCAGGCTCTTGTCCAGCCAGCCGGGCACGACCTTGAGCTCGGCGCCTTGCCCGGCGCGCGGGCCGGCGTGGACCTGCAGCGCCGGTGTCATCGGCACAACGCTGGCAGGTCTCAGCGCGGGTGGTGCGCGATGACCGCGCAGGCCAGGCGCGCGCCAGCATTGCCGGTCGGCTGCGTGCGGTAGTCGTCGGGCATTGCATGCACGATCAGGCCCTTGCCGACAACGTCGGTGGCGCCGCTGCCCACGCTGATGCCGCCGAGCGTGAACTTCACATCCACACGGCCCTGCGCGTCGGCCTTCAGCGAGGGCAGGTCGCCGGCATGGCGCTCGGCGGTGTCCTGCGGACCGTGCGGCTTGCCCGCCGGATTGAAGTGGCCGCCGGTGCTCATGCCGTCGCCGCTGCTGCAATCGCCCTTCTCGTGGACATGAAAGCCATGCTCCTGCCCTGGCTTGAGGCCCTCGACCTTCACATGCACCATCACCTGTTCACCACGCTGGTGGAACATGGCCATGCCGGCGGTGGCGTTGCCGCGTGTGGGCTCGAGCTTGGCCATCGCCATCGGGCCGCTGTGCATCATGCCGGCGCAGCCAGCCAGCCAGGCCGTGGCGGCCAGCAGGGTCAATGTGGTTCGTGCTTGCATGCGCCGTCTCCGGAATGTTGGGTGCCAGATGCTAAGCCAATCAGCGCGCCGGCAGGCGGCGCTGGCAAACTCCGCTGCAGGAGCTTGAGCCATGCCCCATCGATTCAGCGTCAATGACGACGTCACCCGCGCGCGCACGATCGACACGCGCTTCTACCTCGACGACGCGGTGTTTGCCGCGGCGCGCGAGCGCGTGTTCGCGCCCAGCTGGCAATGGCTGGGCGACTTGGCCGACGTGGCGGTGCCCGGCTCGCTGGCGCCGCAAACGCTGCTGCCCGGCTTGCTCGACGAGCCGCTGCTGCTTGCGCGCGACGGCCAAGGCAGCCTGCGCTGCCTGTCCAACTTGTGCACTCACCGCGGCCACCTGCTGGTCGACGCGCCCTGCCGCAAGGAGCAGATCCGCTGCCCCTACCACTCGCGACGCTTCGATCTGGCCGGGCGCATGACGTTCATGCCCGGCTTCGAAGGCGCGCAGGACTTCCCCGGCCCGGCTGACCACCTGCCCGCGCTGGCGCTCGGTGTCGCGGCAGGCCATGGCTTTGCTGCGCTCGCGCCTGCGGTGCCGTTCGACGCGTGGCTGGCCCCGGTGTTGGCTCGCGTGCCCTGGTGGGCCACCGAGTGCTTCGTCCACGACCCCGCGCGCGACCGCGACTTCACATTCGCCGCGCACTGGGCCCTGTACGTCGAGAACTACCTCGAGGGCCTGCACATCCCCTTCCTGCACCCGGGGCTGGCCGCGGCGATCGAGTGGCAGCACTACGGCTACGAGCTGCACGCGCACGGCAATCTGCAGCTGGCGCTGGCGCGCGAGGGTGAGGCCGCCTTCGAGTCCCTGCCCGCCGGCTCGCCTGAGACGGGCCAGCGCGTGGCGGCGTATTACTTCTGGTTGTTCCCCAACCTGATGCTCAACTTCTACCCCTGGGGCCTGTCTGTCAACGTCGTGCAGCCGCTGGCGCCCGCGCTCACCCGGGTGGCGTTTCGCGCCTACGTCGCCCGGCCTGACCTGCTCGAGGGCGGCGCCGGCAGTGCGCTGGACCAGGTCGAGGCCGAGGACGAGCGCGCTGTCGAGTCAGTGCAGCGCGGACTGCGCTCGCGGCTGTACCGCGGCGGGCGCTACTCACCGCAGCATGAACTGGGCGTGCACCAGTTTCACCGGCTGCTGTCGCAGGCATTGAACACCGCGGCCTGACGCCGCGACGGGTCAGCGCCGCGCCGACGACATTGGCCGCCGACCTGTCCGTCCGTCAGGCCGGCGCCAACTCACCACATTCCCCGCACCTCGTTCACATCGACCTGCAACTTGACGAAGCCCTCGCTGCCGCGACGGGTGACGGGCTTGCCGCTGTCGGTGGCCCGCAGCACGACCGGCAAGCCCAACTGCTGCGCATGCCAGGTGAGGTTGCCAATCACGCGCTCGCGCAAACGCGCTTCGGGGTGGGCCTGGCCCTTTGCCAGCATTGCGCAGGTCAGCCGCACCAGCTTGCGCCGGGGCGTGGACGCTTGCATGTATGCATCATGTATGCATAATGACACATGGCCATCGAGTTCGACCCAGCCAAGGCCAAAGCAAACCTTCGAAAGCATCGCGTCAGCTTTGCACACGCTGAGCAGGCGCTCCGTGATCCGATGGCACTCACAATCGCAGATCCTGGCTCCCGTAGCGAACAGCGCTTCGTAACACTGGGATCAGATTCACTGGGCCGAGTACTCGTGGTCATCCACACCCAGCGCGATGAGCGGACGCGTTTGATTTCCGCTCGCAAGGCCAGTCGTGGCGAGGCAGATCGATACCATGCGTGACGAATACGATTTCAGTAAAGCCAAACGTGGGGCGGTCATCCCGTCACCTGGCAAGACCCGCATCACGATCATGCTCGATGATGACGTGATCGAATACTTCCGCGCGCAAGCTGAGACCGAAGGAACCGGCTATCAAACGCTCATCAATGCTCTCTTGCGCAAGGCAGCATTGCGCGCCGGCAATGCAAAGCCTGAGGCTAAACCTCTGACGGTGGCAACGCTGCGACGAGTGCTGAGGGAGGAGCTTCACACTTCTGATCCAGCTTGACGTTGGGCCCCCGACCTGTCCGTCCGCCAGGCTGGCGGCAACTCACCACATTCCCCGCACCTCGTCCACATCGACCTGCAACTTGACGAAGCCCTCGCTGCCACGACGGGTGACGGGCTTGCCGCTGTCGGTGGCGCCGGCGCCGATGTAGAGCACGGTGCCGGCCGAGCGGCGCCAGGTCCAGGTCAGTGAGTTGGCGTGGTGGTTGGCGCGCTGCGCGGCCACGCCGGGCTCGGCGCGGCGGTCCAGGCTGCTGGCCTGGAGGATGGCGCGCAGGTTCATGCCCGGCGCCAGGTGCCACACGGCCAGCAGTTGCGAAGCCGTCTCGTGGTAGGTGCGCTGGCCACCGTGGTCAAGCCAGGCGATCGAGAAACTGGGTTCCAGCTCCAACTGGCGCAAAGGGCGCAGGCGCGCGCTGAAGTTCCAGCGCCCGCCATTGCGCACCTGCACCGCGCTGGCGTCGGCCAGGCGGCCCAGGGTGATGCTGGTGTCCACCAGCGGCCACCATGGCGCCGGCGTCATCACCAGGCCGGTCGCCACATGCCGCTCGTGCAGCAGCGGCGCGTTGGCGGCGGTGCGCACCCTGGACACCAGGTTGGCCTCGAGCCACCACTCCAGGTTGCTCTTGCCGGCGCTCCACCAGCCCGGCCGCAGCAACTGCCGCACGACCTGGCCGGTGGCGCGGTCGGTGATGTGCTCGGCCTGCAGGTTCAGGAAGAACAGGTTGAACGGCCCCACATTGGGCCAGCCCAGGTTGTGGTACGCGCTGATCGACCGCACGCCGGCCTGGTTGACGAAGCCGGTGTCGTGCCGAAACCCGCTGTCGATGTCGTCGATGCCGAAGTTGCTTTCGCTGAAGTCGGCGTTGCGCAAAAACTTCAGCACGCGGCGCTGGCCGCTGCGGGCAGCGCCCTGCGCCAAGCCGCCGCTGCCGTCGGGCTGCGCGGTGGTGTGCGAGGCCAGCCACTGGCCGCGCACACGCCAGCGGTCGTCGATCTGCCAGGCCGCATCGGGACCGAGCACGGCGTTGTCGCCGGCGCCGCGCTCGTAGCGGCGCGCCGCAACCACCCCACCCCAGGTGAAGTGGCCGTGGTCGGCCTTGACCCGCGCGGCCAGGCTGCGCGACGCCGGCTGCTCGGCGGCGTCGGTGCCATAGGGCCCGGGCAACAGCACCAGGCCGCCGCCGCGGTCGTCCACCGCCAGCGCGGTGCCGGCCAGCTCGGCCGCGCGCCAGGTGCCGCGCAGGCCCCAGCGCGGCGCGGTGAACGAGCGCGTGTACATCGCCTCGGTGGGCGTGCGCAGCAAGTCGGCCGACTCGAAGAAGAACGGCCGCTTCTCGGGGAAGAACAGCGCGAAGCGCGACTTGCCGGCCAGCTGTGGCACGTCCAGCGCCACCTGCGAGAAGTCGGGGTTCTGGGTGGCATCGACCACCAGCTCGGCGCGCGGGCGCCACTTCATGTCCAGGCTGGCATCGACGTCGCTGCTGCTCTGGCGCGGCTGGCCGGTGTCCTGACTGCGTGCCTTGCGCAGCGTCAGGCTGGGCCGCAGGGTCAGGAACTGCTGGCTTGGCGGCAGCGCCACGCCGGCCAGTGGCTGCAGGTTGTGCATGAAGCTCGGCACCTCGCGCGGGATCGGCACCGAGGCGACGAGGTGGAAGTCGTCGCGCGGCAGGCGCCGCGCGACCATGTTGCGCCAGCCCTGCTGGGCCC
>JANOPR010000463.1:0-1720 GCA_031421955.1 Burkholderiales bacterium | reverse complement strand
GGACCGAGCACCACCTGCTCGACATGCGACGGCTCGGGCAGCATCGTCACGACGACGTCGCTGGCCGCGCCGACCTCGCGCGCCGACGCCGCCGCCGTGGCGCCGGCCGCGGTCAGCCGCGCGACCGCTTCGGGGCTGCGGTCGTACACCGTGAGCTGATGCCCGCCCTTCAAGATGTTGAGGGCCATCGGGCTGCCCATCACACCGAGTCCAACAAAGCCTACTTTCATCGTTTCTCTCCAAGTTTCAATTCAAAAAAAGCCAGCGCCGCTCAGCTGCGGTCGGCCCACTTGTCGATCTCCCACAGCGGCCGGCCGCGCAGGTCGCGGGTATCGGTGCGGGTGAATTCGCTCGCCGGCGGCTTGGCGCCGAGCTTGTCGTAGGCCTGCTTGACCAGCGGCGCGGTGCGGGCGAAAGCGCCTTTCACCTGCGACCAGTTCAGCGGCTGCTCGATCACCTTGTTGGCGACCATGTACTTCGACGACTCGAGCACGGCCAGCGCGTCGTTCTCGGTCGGCCACGACCAGCCGCGCGAGAAGAGCACGTCGTCCTTCACCACCTTGGCGCCCTGCTCGGGGTCGAGCTTCCAGTATTCCTTGACGAGCTGCGAGACCGCGCCCGGGTCCATCGCCGTCAGTGCAGCGACCGACTCCTGCTGCGCCATGAGGAAGGCGACGACGACCTGCGGATGCTGCTCGGCGATCGCGTTGCGCAGGATCCAGAACGAGCGGTGCAGGTAGTAGCCGTCGGGAAAGAACTGCGACTTGCGCACCGACGGCATCAGGATGCCGGCACCCTTGCCGAGCGGGCCTTCGTAGTGGTCTTCGGTGTAGCCGAATGAATTTGCGATGGCCACCGTGCCGGTGCTCTGCGCCGCCAGGTAGGCCGGATAGATGGTGCAGGTGGCATCGACGCCGGTCGGCACCGACGCCGCCTGCGCGTGCGTGGGCATGTTGACGAACTTGATGCCGTTGTCCTTCGGGTCGGCACTGCCCAGCTCGTGGCGCAGCATCTGCGACAACGCGCTCTGCGGGTCGCCACCGAGCGAGACGCCGATGGTCTTGCCCTTCAAGTCCTGCATGTTGCGGATCGGCGAGCCCTTGCGGGTGGTGATGAGGAAGCGCAGGTGGCCTTCGCCGACCACCATCAGGCTGATCGGCAGCCCGGCCGAGATGCCGCGGATGATCGGCGTGTTGCCCCACATGCCCATGTCGAGGTTGTTGCCGACCATCGCCTCGACCATCGGCAGCGCCGTCGGGTATTCGCGCCAGTCGACGGTGAGGTCGTAGCCGAGCTCGGCAGCGCGCTTTTCGAACAGCTTGTTCAACATCATGTACTGCGTCATCGGCGAGTTGCCGGCTGCCCAGGGGATGCGACCGACCGAAACCTTGAGCGTCTTGCGCGAGCCCTGCGCGCTGACGATGCCGGGCATGCCGATGAAGGCGCTCGCCGTCACCGCACCGAGGCCGCTGAGGACGATCTGGCGCCGCGTTGCCGCGACCGGGCCTGTGAGTTCCTTGGACATGTCTTCTTCCTTCTGTTGATTTGTCACGGTCTACTGAACCACTTCCTCGTCGGCGGCCGCGGGGGGTGCATCGGTCGCCCCGCCGATCGCCCGATAGGCCTCGTCGCGGATCAGCCCCCAGATTTCGTCGACCAGCTGGCCGAAGCGAGGGTGGGCGCGGATGTGCTCGTCGCGCGGGCGCGGCAGATCGATGTC
>JANOPR010000462.1:0-2376 GCA_031421955.1 Burkholderiales bacterium | reverse complement strand
AACGCCGACCGTCTCGACGATGACCACGTCGTAGCCGGCGGCTTCGGCCAGCAGCAGCGTCTCGCGCGTTCGCTCGGCCACGCCGCCGAGCGTGCCCGAGGCCGGGCTCGGCCGGATGAACGCCGCGTCGTTGACCGAGAGCCGCTCCATGCGCGTCTTGTCACCCAGGATCGAGCCGCCCGAGACGCTCGACGACGGGTCGATCGCCAACACGGCCGCGCGCTGGCCCTGCCCGATCAGCATCAACCCCAGCGCTTCGATGAAGGTGCTCTTGCCCACGCCGGGCACGCCGGAAATGCCGATGCGCAGCGAGTGGCCTGTTGCCGGCAGCAATTCGTTGAGCAGCGCATCCGCGCGCAGGCGGTGATTGGCGCGCGTCGATTCGAGCAGCGTGATGGCCTTGGCCAGCGCGCGGCGGTCGCCGCCACGCAGGCCCTGGGCAAGTGCTTGATCGACAGCGGCAAGGATCAAGAAGACCTCAGCCCTGGGCGCCCGCGGCGAGTTGCGCGCGAATCTGCTCGAGCACATCCTTGGCGCTTGCCGGAATCGGCGTGCCCGGGCCGTAGATGCCTTTCACGCCGGCCTCGTACAGGAACTCGTAGTCCTGCCGCGGCACCACGCCGCCGACGAAGACGATGATGTCGTCGGCACCTTGCGCCTTGAGGGCCTGGATGATTGCCGGCACCAGCGTCTTGTGACCGGCAGCCAAGGTCGAGACGCCGACCGCATGCGCATCGTTCTCGATCGCCTGGCGCGCGCACTCCTCAGGTGTCTGGAACAGTGGGCCGATGTCGACATCGAAGCCGAGGTCGGCGAAGGCCGTGGCCACGACCTTGGCGCCGCGGTCGTGGCCGTCCTGGCCGAGCTTGGCGACCATCACCCGCGGACGCCGGCCGAACTCGTCGGCAAAGGCCGCAATCTCGGTCCTCAGCCGGTCCCAGCCTTCGGCGCTGTCATAGGCGGCTGCATACACACCGGTCACCTTTTGCGTATCGGCGCGATGGCGCCCCCAGACCTTTTCCAAGGCATCGCTGACCTCGCCCACTGTAGCCCGCAGGCGCATGGCCTGGATGCTGAGGTCGAGCAGGTTGCCCACGGCGCCAGAGCCGCCGCTTCCAGACCCACCCGATTGTGCGCACTGCGTCAGCGCATCGAGCGCGACCTGCACTTTGGCGCTGTCGCGCTGGGCACGCAAGGCCTTCAGCCGCGCGATCTGGCCGTCGCGCACGGCGTGGTTGTCGATGTCGCGCACCTCGATCGAATCCTGCTCGTCGCGCCGGTACTTGTTGACGCCAACGATGACGTCACGCCCGGCGTCGATGCGCGCCTGTTTCTGGGCCGCGCAGGCCTCGATCTTGAGCTTGGCCCAGCCGCTGCCGACCGCCTTGGTCATGCCGCCCAGCGCGTCGACTTCTTCGATGATGGCCCACGCTGCATCGGCCATCTCCTGCGTCAATTTTTCCATCATGTAGCTGCCGGCCCAGGGGTCGACCACATGGGTGATGTGCGTTTCCTCCTGCAGGATCAACTGGGTGTTGCGGGCGACGCGGGCAGCGAACTCGGTCGGCAGTGCGATCGCCTCGTCAAAGCTGTTGGTGTGCAGGCTCTGCGTGCCACCGAACACCGCGGCCATGGCCTCGACCGTGGTGCGCACGATGTTGTTGTACGGGTCCTGCTCGGTCAGGCTCCAGCCTGAGGTCTGGCAATGCGTGCGCAGCATCAGGCTCTTCGGTTGCCTGGCGCCGAAGCCCTGCATGATCCGGCACCACAGGAGGCGCGCGGCGCGCATCTTGGCGATCTCGAGATAGAAGTTCATCCCGATGGCCCAGAAGAACGACAGCCGCGGCGCAAAGTCGTCGACGGCCAGACCCTTGGTCAGCGCGGTCTTCACATACTCCTTGCCGTCGGCCAGCGTGAATGCCAGCTCGAGCGCCTGCGTCGCTCCGGCCTCCTGCATGTGGTAGCCCGAGATGCTTATCGAGTTGAACCGAGGCATCTTCTGCGCCGTGTACTCGATGATGTCGGCCACCACCCGCATGCTCGGCTCGGGCGGGTAGATGTAGGTGTTGCGGACCATGAACTCCTTGAGGATGTCGTTCTGGATCGTCCCCGAGAGTTCCTCCTGCACCACGCCCTGCTCTTCGGCCGCGACGACGTAGCCCGCCAGCACCGGCAGCACCGCGCCGTTCATCGTCATGCTCACGCTGACCTTGTCGAGCGGGATGCCGTCGAACAGGATCTTCATGTCCTCGACGCTGTCGATGGCCACCCCCGCTTTGCCGACGTCGCCGGTCACGCGCGGGTGGTCGCTGTCGTAGCCGCGGTGCGTGGCCAGATCGAAGGCGACGCTGACACCCTGCCCGCCGGCGGCGAGGT
>JANOPR010000461.1:0-9883 GCA_031421955.1 Burkholderiales bacterium | reverse complement strand
GCACCTCGACCTTTGCCAATCACACCGTGGTGCCCGAGATCGCGTTGGCCAAGATCCGCAGCGACGCGCCCTTCGACAATGTCTGCTATATCGGCTGCGGCGTCACCACAGGCATCGGCGCGGTGCTCTTCACGGCCAAGGTCGAGGCCGGCGCCAACGTGGCAGTGTTCGGCCTGGGCGGCATCGGCCTGAACGTGGTCCAGGGCGCGCGGATGGTCGGCGCGAACAAGATCATCGGCATCGACCTGAACCCGGCGCGCGAAGCCATGGCGCGGCGCTTCGGCATGACGGACTTCATCAATCCCAAGACCGTTGGAAACGTCGTTGATGCCATCGTGCAACTCACCGACGGCGGCGCCGACTACAGCTTCGAGTGCATCGGCAACACGACCACCATGCGCCAGGCCCTGGAGTGCTGCCACAAGGGCTGGGGCCAGAGCGTGATCATCGGCGTGGCCGCGGCCGGGGCGGAGATCGCGACGCGCCCGTTCCAGCTCGTCACCGGCCGCGTCTGGAAGGGCACGGCCTTCGGCGGTGCGCGCGGGCGCAGCGACGTGCCCCGCATCGTCGACTGGTACATGGACGGCAAGATCGAGATCGACCCGCTGATCACGCACACCCTCAAGCTCGAGGACATCAACCACGGCTTCGAGCTGATGGAGCGAGGCGAGTCGATCCGCTCGGTCGTCGTCTACTGAAGGCCCGGCATGGATGCGATCGACTTCGCGCTGCGCGGCGAGTACATCACGCTGGACGCGCTGCTCAAGGCCAGCGGCCTCGTGACCAGCGGCGGCGCGGCCAAGCTGCTGATCGCCGATGGCGGCGTGCGCGTCAACGGCGAGGCCGAGACGCGCCGCGGCCGCAAGCTGCGGGCCGGCGACGAGGTCGTGGTGGGCGTCAGCCGCGTGCGGCTGCGCGCTACTGCACCTTGATGGCGGCGGCCTTGACGACCTTGGCCGCTTCGTCCATCTCGGCGCGCATGAAGCGGTCGAACTCGGCGGGCGACATCGGCATCGCCTCGGCGCCCAGCGCGGCCATGCGCTCGCGGACCTCGGGTTCGCGCAGCACGCGGTTGACGTCGCGGTTGATCTTGTCGACGATGTCGGCGGGTGTGCCGGCCGGCGCGAACATGCCGATCCACAGGTTGTAGTCGAACCCCGGCAGGCCCGACTCGGCGATCGTCGGCACGTTGGGCAGGGCGCCTGCGCGCCTGGTCGAGCTGACGCCCAGCGCCGCGAGCTTGCCATCACGCACCAGGGGTAGCGCCGCCGAGATCGGGGAGAAGAAGTAGGCGACGCGTCCGGCCATCGTATCGGTCAGCGCCTCGGGCGTGCCCTTGTAGGGAATGTGCGCCACGTCGATGCCCGCGGCGAGTTTGAACTTCTCGCCGTTGATGTGGGTTCCGCTGCCGATGCCGGCCGAGCCGAAGTTCAAGGCGCCGGGCCGCTTCTTTGCATCCGCAATCAGCTCGGCGACTGTCTTGTAGCCGGCCGCCGGTGCTGCCACCAGCACGTTGGGCTGGCCGCCCAGCGGCACGACCTGGACGAAGTCCTTCAGGGTGTCGTAGGGCAGGTTCGGGTAGATGAAGGCATTCACCGCTTGCGCCGCCGAATGGACCAGCAGCGTCAGGCCGTCGGGTGGCGCCTTGGCCACCATGCCCGCGCCGATGGTGCCGCCCGCACCGGCCCGGTTGTCGACATTCACCGGCTGGCCCCACAGCTCGGACAGCCTTTGCCCCACCGTGCGCGCCAGGATGTCGGTGGCGCTGCCGGCCGTGAACGGCACCACGATGCGCACCGGCCTGGCCGGATAGTCCTGCCCGAACGCCAGCGGCGGCGCGAGCACGCAAGCCGCCAACACACCCATCCCGATCCATCGATTCAGCATGTCATCTCCTTGTGCGGCCGATCAGGCCAGGCCATCGTCGACGGCAACATTTTCAGGCTGCAGGGTCAGGCCCGCCGTCTGGGCCTGCAGCACGATCAGCTTGGCGAAGTCTTCTTCGTCCATGCCGTGGCCGATCAGGCTCTGCAACAGGTCGCGGGTCAGCGAGGCCAGCGGCATCGGCGCCTCGAACTGCCGTGCGGCGTCCAGGCCGAGGTCCAGGTCCTTGCGCAGCAGCTTGGGCGTGAACGTGACCTTGAAGTCCAGGTTCACCAGCGCGGGCGTCTTGTAGCGCGAAAAGGTCGAGCCCATCACGCTCTGGTTGATGAAGTCGAGGAAGGCGTGGCGCGGCACGCCGGCCTTTTGCGCCAGCACCGTGATCTCGGCCAGCGACTGGATGACGACGCCCAGGAAGACGTTGTGGCAGATCTTGACGATGCGCGCGAGCTCGCCCTCGCCGACATAGCTGGCCGAGGGCGCGATCGCCTTCATCCACGGCAGGGCGGTGTCGAAAGCCGCGCGCGGGCCCGAGCACACGAAGGACAGGCGGCCGGCCTTGATGACCTTGGCATTGCCCGACACGGGCGCGGCCAGCATGGCCACGCCGCGCGCGCCCAGCAGGGCCCGCAGCTCGGCCGAGCCTTCGAGCGAGATCGACGAGCACTCGACCACCAGCTTGGGCGCGGCCGTGCCCGACAGCAGGCCCTGCGGCCCGGCGATGACCTCGCGCACGTCGTCCCAGGTCGAGACCATCACGAAAACGATGTCGCAGGCTGCCAGCTCGCTGAGCCGGCTCGCGACCTTGGCACCGTGAGCGGCCAACGGCTCGGCCTTGGCGCGCGTGCGGTTCCACACCGTCAGGTCGGCGCCGGCCTTGGCCAGGCGCTCGGCCATTGCGTAGCCCATGCGACCAATGCCGATCCAGCCGAGCTTCATTGCTGCGTTTGCCATGTCGGGTTCAGTAAGGATTGGCCACCGGCAGCTCTTGCGCCGGGTAGAGCGAAA
The DNA here is from genome assembly GCA_031421955.1 of Burkholderiales bacterium. GTDB lineage: Bacteria > Pseudomonadota > Gammaproteobacteria > Burkholderiales > Burkholderiaceae_C > CADEEN01. The sequence goes on along the minus strand of JANOPR010000461.1, from coordinate 6,994 downwards.
TTACCTTCGGACCGGTCGGCGTGAGGATGACTTCTTCCTCGATGCGCGCGGCCGAAACGCCGTCGCTGGCCGGGCAGTAGGTCTCGACCGCGAAGACCATGCCGGTCTTCAGCTCGATCGGGTCTTCGAGCGACGAGAGTCGCGAGATCAGCGGCCGCTCGTGCAGGCCCAGGCCCAGGCCGTGGCAGAAGTTCAGGCCGAAGGCGTCCATCTCGGTGGAAAAACCGATCTCCTGCGCGGTCGGGAACGACTGCGCGACCACATGCGAGGAGACGCCGGGCTTGAGCAGGGCGATGGCGCCGTCCATCCAGTCGCGTGCTCTCTTGTAGGCGTCGAGCTGCGGCTGGGTGGCGCGGCCGACGCTGAAGGTGCGGTAGTAGCAGGTCTTGTAGCCCATGTAGGAATGGATGATGTCGAAGAAGGCCTGGTCGCCGGGGCGGATCAGGCGGTCGGTGAAGTTGTGCGGGTGCGGGCTGCAGCGCTCGCCCGAGATCGCGTTGATGGCTTCGACGCAGTCCGAGCCCATCAGGTACAGGCGCATCGTGGCCAGGGCGACGATCTCGCTTTCCTTGACACCGGGCTTCAACTTCTCGGCGATCTCCTGGTACACGCCGTCGACCATCGCCGCGGCCATGTTCAGCAGCATCAGCTCGTCGATGTTCTTGATCTCGCGCGCCTGCAGCATGGTCTGCTGGGCGTCGCGCACCTCGATGCCGAGATTCTGCAACTCGAGCATCATCGGCACCTCGACCACGTCCACGCCCAGGGGCATGTCGCCCACGCCCTCGGCGTCGAGCAGGGCCTTGATCTCGCGCGCCGCGGCACGGAACAGCTTGCCGTCGCCGCCGACCGCGCCGCGCAGGCCCAGCATCCCGGCGCGGCAGTGGTCCTGGCACAGCCAGGGCGTGTACAGCTTGTGGTGCTTGGCCGCGGAGCCGAAGTCCCACAGCCAGGGGTCGCCGTTGCCGGTGAGCAGCGAGTAACGCGTCAGCTTGTCGCGCGCCCACTCGCCGATCACGGTGCTGGTGGTGTAGCGGATGTTGTTCTGGTCGAAGCACAGCAGCGCGCCCAACCCCGAGTGGGCCAGCGCGGCGCGCGTGCGCGCCAGCCGGTAGTCATGCAGCCGGCGGAAGTTGACACGCTCTTCGAAGTCGACCGACATGTGGCCCGGCGCCTGCAGCGGGCGCTTCCAGTCGTGGTGCGGGTCGATGTCGTCGGGCCGGATGATCTTCGGCGCGGGCGGCTTTTTTCGGGTGGCCATCGTGGGGTGTGCGGGCTGGGTTCAGCGCTTGCCGAACGCCTTCTCGTGGTAGCTGAGGTCGATGTACTTCATCGGATCGGTCAGGGTCTTTTGCGGCACGCCGTACTTGCTGCGCAGGGCCAGAACCGTGCGTACGCCCGGCAGGTCGATCGACAGGTCGCGCGACAGGCCGCCCTGCTCGGCCAGCAGCAGGTCGTAGGACGGTTTGGCCAGCGCCGGCGTCATGTCGCGGATGTTGGCCACCAGCAGGGCCTCGACGACGTCGCGATTGGCGCGGTCGACGACCCAGTCGACACCGGCCTTGTAGCCGCGCAGGAAGCCGACCACTGCGGCCTCGTGGTTGGCGGCCCATGAACGCCGCGCCGCGCCCACCGTGCCCGCGTAGGCGCCCAATGCCTGGGCAGTGGCCAGTTGATTGAAACCGCGCTGCTTTGCCAACAATTCGAACGGTGTGCGCAGCAGCGTCGCATCATGCTTGCCAGCCAGCAATTCGCGGTAGCGGTTGGACGTACCGCCCGCGCGCACGTAGTTCACGTCGGCCTCGGCCAGGCCGCCGCGCGCAACCAGTTCGCGCAGCACGAATGCCAAGCCGTTGGTCATCGCGTCCACCGACAAGGTCTTGCCCTTCAGGTCGGCGAAGGACTTCACGGCTGGCGAGGACATCACCGACAGGAAGCCGCCATCGCCACCGAGGAACGCGAACAGATCGGGGTTGTCCGGGATCTTGGCCTCGCCCTGGCCCTCCTGGTAGGCGATGAAGTTGTCGAGCGTCGCCGTCGCGATGTCGTAGCGACCGGCGAGCAGGCCGGTCACCAGCGCGCCCGAGTTCGGCGTGTAGCTCAACTGGACAGTGACGCCGTTGGCCTCGAAGAAGCCCTGCCGTTGCGCGGCCCACAGCGGTAGGTTCCAGCCGCCATCGAAAGTGATGACACGCAACGGCGTCGGCGCCGCCGCCGGCGCTTGCGCCGCAACGCCGCTGGCGAAGGCGCACGCGAAAATCAGACCGAGCAGTTGACGGTAGTTCATGGTGCCTTGTGGTTGATCCAATCCGACGCTGCCCGGTCAATGCCGGGCCACCGCTACTGTCGGGGCATCGTCAGTGGCGCAGCCCCCTCGTATTCCCCAACTGTGCGCAGCGACGGTTTCGCGCTTGCGGCGGCCGGGTGGCTTCAGGGCGCGGCCGCGGGCCGGGCCTGTGCATTGATCAGGTCATGCTTGTGGCGAATCGGCGCCGGCCATTGGGCCTTGATCCACGACAGCACGGCGACGATCTCCTTGTCGCTCAGCACGCCCTCGTAGCTCGGCATCGCCGAGGTGTAGTCCTTCAGGTTGGCGGCCCGGGCCACGCCGAACTTGGTGATGCGAAACAGGACGGCGTCCGGGTGATGCCAGGTGTGGCCACTCTCGTCGTGCGGCGGTGCGGGCAGCAGGCCTGTCGGGCCGCGCTCACGCCATTGGGGCTGGCCTTCGAGCTTTGCACCGTGGCAGGCGGCGCAGTGCGCCTGGTAGACCTGCTGGCCCGATGCCAGCAGCGCGGCGTCGTCGGGCTGCAGCGCGCCTTCGCCGGCCTTGCCGGCCTTGCCGGACCAGAGGTCGACGGCGATCCATGCGACCGCAACGAGGGCCGCGGTCGCGGCCAGAGACAGGAGGACTTTGCGCGAGGGCATGGGCTGAGCGCATCGAGCGCCGGCGTGGACCAGGGGGTAGTCTGCCAGCATGGCGGTCCGGCTCGGGCCCGAGCCTGCCGGCGGCTCATCAGGCAACCTCCGCGCTGCGCGCTGCGGTATTCGCCTTGGGAGCGGCCCGGCGGGCTCATGCCGCACGGGCGCCGACGCGACGACTGCGACAATCGGTCGATCCCTCGGCCGCGATTCACTGATGCGCATTGAACTGATCCGCCAACGCCTGCAGGCTCTGGGCGCCGGCCCCGGCCACCAGGGGCATGTGCTGCGCCGCTGGATGCAGGCGCGGCCGCAGGACAGTGGCCGACGCCGCATCGAGCACTATCTGCCGCAAGCCCTGCGTGGCGAACTGCCGGCGCTGGTGGCTGAATTCGCCGGCCTGGCGCGGCTGCGCTCGCAACACCCGGCCGCGGATGGCTCGGCCCGGCTGCTGATCGACCTGCACGACGGGCAGAGCGTCGAGAGCGTGCTGCTGCCGCGCGACGGCCTGTGCGTGTCGACGCAGGTCGGCTGCGCTGTCGGCTGTGTGTTCTGCATGACCGGGCGCGAGGGCCTCGTGCGCCAGCTCGGCAGCGCCGAGATCGTGGCCCAAGTGGCGCTGGCGCGCACGCTGCGGCCGGTGAAGAAGGTGGTGTTCATGGGCATGGGCGAGCCCGCGCACAACCTGGACAACGTCATCGAGGCCATCGAGCTGCTGGGCAAGGAAGGCGCCATCGGCCACAAGCAAATCGTCTTCTCCACCGTCGGCGACGAGCGCGCCTTCGAGCGCCTGCTGAGCCTGGGCGCGGGACGTGTCAAGCCGGCGCTGGCGCTGTCGCTGCACACCACCAAGCCCGCGCTGCGCGCCGCGCTGCTGCCGCGCGCGCCGCGCATCGACCCCGCCGAGCTGGTGCGCCTGGGCGAGCGCTATGCCCGCTTCAGCGGCTACCCGATCCAGTACCAGTGGACGCTGCTCCAAGGCATCAACGACGGCGACGACGAAGTCGACGGCATCGTCGCGCTGTTGGCGGGCAAGTACGCGTTGATGAACCTGATCCCGTACAACACGGTCGAAGGGTTCGGCTTCCGGCGCCCATCGGCCGATCGCGCCGCAGCGATGGCGCAGGCCCTGAACCGGCGCGGCGTGCTGACCAAGTTGCGCCAGTCCGCCGGGCAGGATGTCGACGCCGGTTGCGGCCAGTTGCGTGCGCGCGGCGGCGGTGCGCGGCGGATTCCGATCGTCGCGGCCGCGCTCGCGTAGGACGCCCCGGCCCGGCCGGTCCGCGGGCGGCGCCCTTGATACCGATCAATGCGGCCCATGTTGGCGAGCCTAGTATGGGCCGCAGCGCGGTGTCTCCCGCGCCCTGGGGCGCCCGCCATGAGTTTCAGCTCTCTTGTTGATGCCCGACTTCATCGTCGGCGGTGCCAACGCCTGCGCCCTTGTTTGAGCACTCGGCCATTGCGCCAGCCCGCGCGGCATGCAAGGCCTGCGGCCGATCTTCTGCCGTGCACCGATCGGTCAAGAAGGGAAGCATCCAGATGACCACGCATCACGAGCATCACTCCGACTCGTCTGGCCCGTCCGGCATGGGCCGCCCGCTGAAGGTCGCCCTGTTGATGGTCGCCGCCATCGGCGCCTTCTACCTGCTGCGCGAGCACTGGAACCACGTCGCCGGCAACTGGATCTACCTGTTGCTGCTGGCCTGCCCATTGATGCATTTCTTCCACGGCGGGCATGGGGGACATGGGGGCCACGGCGCGCCACCCAACAAGCCTGCCGACAAGAAGGAATGAGATGACTGCCCCAAGCTCGCTGCGCTCGCGCCCCCCGAGGGGAGCTCAGGCCGCTTGGGGCGGCCCGGCGCTGGCCTGAGGCCATGGACATGCCCGCAGGCCACGCTCACGCCGGACACGCGCACCACCACCCGCCCTCGACAGCGAAGGGCGATGGCCTGAAAGACCCGGTGTGCGGCATGGCCGTGACCGAGCAGTCCGCACATCGCGCCGAGCACGAAGGCCGGCCCTACTACTTCTGCAGTGCGAAGTGCAAGGCGAAGTTTGAATCCGAGCCAGTGCGCTATGCGGGCGGCAGCGTGGCGCCACTTGCCGCAGCGATGCCGGCGCAGGCAGCCGGAACGATCTACACCTGCCCGATGCATCCGGAGATCCGCCAGGACCATCCTGGCAGTTGCCCCAAGTGCGGGATGACCCTGGAGCCGGTCCTGCCGACGCTGGATGACGAAGAGAACCCGGAACTGGTCGACTTCACGCGTCGCTTCTGGTGGACGCTGCCATTCACCGTGGTCGTGACGGTGCTGGCCATGGCCGGGCACCGGCTGGGCTGGTTCGAGCCCCGCGCGCAGACCTGGATTGAACTCGTGCTGACCCTGCCGGTCGCCCTGTGGACCGGCTGGCCGTTCTACGTGCGCGGCGTGCAGTCGGTGATCAACCGCAGCCCCAACATGTGGACGCTGATCGGCCTGGGCACCAGCGTGGCCTTCGTCTACAGCGTCGTCGCCACCGTGGCGCCGCAGATCTTCCCGGCCACCTTCGTCGTCGATGGCCAGGTGGCGGTGTACTTCGAGGCCGCCGCGGTCATCATTTCGCTGACCCTGTTCGGTCAGATCCTGGAGTTGAAGGCGCGTTCGCAGACCTCGGCCGCGATCAAGTCGCTGCTCGGCCTGGCGCCCAAGACTGCGCGCCGCATCGCCGCCGACGGCACCGAGGAAGACGTGCCCCTGGCCAACGTGCATGTCGGCGACCGGCTGCGCGTGCGCCCTGGCGAGAAGGTGCCGGTCGACGGTGTCGTCGTCGAGGGCAGCAGCGCCGTGGATGAGTCGATGCTCACGGGCGAGCCGATGCCGGTGACCAAGCGTGCCGGCGACAAACTGATCGGCGCCACGATGAACACCAGCGGCGCGCTCGTGATGCGCTCCGAACACGTGGGTTCGGCCACCGTGCTGGCGCAGATCGTGCAGCTGGTGGCGCAGGCGCAGCGCTCGCGCGCGCCGATGCAGCGCATGGCCGACGTCGTCGCCGGCTACTTCGTCGTCGCCGTCATGGCCATCGCGTTGCTGACCTTCTTCGCCTGGGGCCTGTTCGGGCCCGAACAGGGCTGGGTCTTCGGTCTGATCAACGCGGTGGCCGTGCTGATCATCGCCTGCCCCTGCGCGCTGGGCCTGGCCACGCCGATGTCGATCATGGTCGCCACCGGCAGGGGCGCGACGAACGGCGTGCTGTTCCGCGACGCCGCGGCGATCGAGAACCTGCGCAAGGTCGACACGCTGATCGTCGACAAGACCGGCACGCTGACCGAAGGCCGGCCGGCCTTCGACAAGGCCGTGGCGGCCGAAGGCTTCACCGATGTGGAAGTGCTGCGCCTGGCCGCCAGCCTGGACCAGGGCAGCGAACACCCTTTGGCCGCGGCCATCGTCGCCGCGGCGCGCGAGCAGGGCCTGACGCTGGCCAAGCCCGAGCAGTTCGATTCCGAATCGGGCATCGGCGTGCGCGGCCGCGTTGAAGGCAAGACGCTGGCGCTGGGCAACACGGCGCTCATGGACCAACTCGGCGTATCGGTCGCCGCGTTGACGGCGCAAGCCGAGGCGCTGCGCGGGCAAGGTGCCAGCGTCATGCACCTGGCCGTCGACGGCAAGCTGGCCGGTCTGCTGGCGGTGTCCGACCCGATCAAGGCCACGACGCCCGACGCGCTGGCCGCGCTGCGCAAGGCCGGCCTGCGCGTCGTGATGGCCACCGGCGACGGGCTGACCACGGCACGCGCCGTCGGCAAGCGCCTGGGCATCGACGAGGTGCACGGCGAAGTCAAGCCCGCCGACAAGCTCAAGCTCGTCGAGAAGCTGCAAAAGGAAGGCCGCGTCGTCGCGATGGCCGGCGATGGCATCAATGACGCCCCGGCCCTGGCCAAGGCCGACGTCGGCATCGCGATGGGCACCGGCACCGACGTGGCCATGAACAGCGCGCAGCTCACGCTGGTCAAGGGCGACCTGCGCGGCATCGCGACCGCAATCGCACTCTCGGTGGCCACGGTGGCCAACATGAAGCAGAACCTCGGTTT
>JANOPR010000460.1:0-2298 GCA_031421955.1 Burkholderiales bacterium | reverse complement strand
CGCCGACGCGGCGGGCATCGCCGCCGGTGCCGATGCGGCCGCAGACGCAGCGGACGCCGCGGCGGACGCCGCGCCTTGTGCCGCCGAGGCGGCCGCCACGGCGGCCGATGCCGCCGCGACGGAGGCATCGGCGGCGTTGATTGCGGCCCCCGCAGCGGCAGACGCGGCCGAGGCCGCCGACGCGGAGGCCGCCGCTGCGGCCTGCTGCATTTCCGGCGTTTGCAGCAGAGCGTCGGGCGGGGGCTGCAAGGCAGCGGCGGCGATGGCTTGCAACTGCTTTTCGTGGACGCAGGCGTCGACGATGCGCTGGCCGATCTTGCTGTCCATCAGCATCGATTTGTTGGCGATCTGCAGCATCAGCATCTGGCCCTTGACGTCTTCCAGGCGCAGCGCGCCGGTCGACGACAGGACAGGCTTCATGGTCCAGGTCTGCTTGTTGAAGCGAACGTCGACATAGCCGTCGTTGGCCGGCGTGGCGCTGACGGCCAACGTCTGGTTGAACTCGCAGGCGTAGTCGCCGAAGTGCGTCATCGCCGCGGCAGCGAGTTGTTCGCCCTCGGCCTTGGCCAGCGGCGGCGGCGCGGGAGCCACAGGCTTCTTGGCCGGTGTGCGGGTCGGCTTGGCGGCCGCCTTCGCCGCGGGTTTGGCGGCAGGCTTCGGTACTGTCTGGGCGAGCGCGGTATTGTTCAGCACCAGACCGAACAACGCGCTTGCCACGGAGACGGTCTTCAGTAATCGGGTCATCGGTTGCGTCTTTCGGTGGATTCGATGCGTGCATTGTCGGCGGCCGGGGCCGCGCAGCGATACAGCATGTGCCGCCGCAAAGGATGCCCAGCTTCGACGCGCGGATGATCGAAGTCGCCGGCCTCGTCGCGCACCATGCCCAGGCGATGCATCACGCGGCGCGACGCCGCGTTGCCCGGCACGCAGATCGCGACCACTTCGCGCAAGGCCATGCGCTCGAATGCGAAGGCCAGCGCGGCCTCGGCCGCTTCGGTGGCCAGGCCGCGACCCCAGGCCGCGCGCGGCAGGCGCCACCCGATCTCCACCGCAGGCACGAACGGCGCGTCATAGTGCGGCACGTTCAGGCCCACGAAGCCGGCAAAGTCGAACTGGCCCGGCAGCTCGAGCGCCCACATGCCCCAGCCACGCTGAGCGATCGCATCCCGGCAGCGGCCCGCCTCGGCGCGCGCCTGCTCGGCGTCGAGCAGGCCCGGAAAATAGCGCCGCACCTGCGGGTCGGCGTTCATTTCGGCCCAGGGCGCGAGGTCGCTGTCGCGCCACTGCCGCAACACACAGCGCGGGGTGTGCAGTTCGAAGGGCGCGCCAAAGGTGGGCAGCGCCAGCACGCAGGTGCCCTCAGTGCGCATCGGCGAAATACATGTCGCGCACCTCGGCCGGCAACTGCGGCCCGCCGGCATAGGAGGTGCGATGGGCACGTTCGAGCAGGTGCCAGAAGTAGCGGTAGCTGGCGCGGTCGTGCAGGGTGTCGTGGTGGCGGATCGGCGCCCAGTCCGCGGCCTGCGCCGCGGCGATGATCTCGATCGCCAGGTCAACTTCGGCCACCGTGGGCGTGAAGGCATCGACGATGGGTCGGATCTGCGCCGGGTGGATGCTCCACATGCGCGTGTAGCCGAACTGGCGACTGGCCTTGCCGGCCGCTTCCATCAGCGCCGAGGCATGCTTGAACTCGGTAACCACGCAGTGCGAGGGCGTCTTGCCATGCGCATGACAGGCGGCGGCGATCTCGAGCTTGGCGCGCACCACCAGCGGGTGTTCGAACTGGCCCTTGACGCTCATGGCGTGGATCGGAATCGCACCGCGATGGGCTGAGACGAAGTCCATCAGGCCGAACGACAGCGACTCGATACGTGGATGCGCGGCCAGACGCTGCACTTCATGCAAGGCGCCGTGGGTTTCGATCAGCGCATGCAGCGGGACGGCCGCGGCCCCCAGGGCATCGATCGCCTGGGCGGCACGATCGACGTCGGCGACGCCGCGGGGCTTGGGCAGCATCAGGTAGGCGGGCCGCCGCGCCGCCTGCAACACGATCTGTAGCAGATCGGCGAAGCGCGGGTGCTCGAGCGGCAACATGCGAACGCCGACGCGGCCGAAGCGATTGGACGGGCTGGCCAACAGGGTCGCGATCAGGTGTGCATGCTCGACCTCGCCGCCGACCGGCGCACCGTCTTCGGCGTCGAGCGTGACGTCGAACACCGGCCCGAGTTCGGCCTGCAACTCCAGGCTCTTGACCATGCGTGCCTCGACGCCGCAGTAATGGTCGCAGACGGGCAGCGG
>JANOPR010000459.1:0-3127 GCA_031421955.1 Burkholderiales bacterium | reverse complement strand
GGCGTCCGAGCCGCCGATGTGAAATTCAGGCTCGTCGGGATCGCGGCGGCGGCGCGCCGCGACAACGTCCACGGGCTGACCCAAGGCAGCCCAGACGTTGTTGTAATTGACACCGGCGGCCATGACCCAGATCAGCACCTGCCGTGGCCCGGGTCGAGGCACATCCACGATCTCGACCTCGAAGGCATCGCGCGGCTCGCCGTACCGCTGAGGACGAATGACGCTGGCGTACATGCGCCGCGGCACATGGCCCGCAGGCGGCGTCTCGCCGAGCTCGTACAAGTCCTTCACGCTCGCCATCGATTCACCCCTTGTCCAACCCGTCGATCACGCGCCGCAGCAAAGCCACCATGACACGCACATTCGGCTCCAGCACCATGTTGTCGTGATTGCCGGGCACCTCAAACACCTGAAGCGTGCCCACATGCGGGGTCCAGAAATTGTCCTCGCGGACATAGTTTCGGTCAGCGTCGACCATACGGCCGGCGCTGAGGCGGAACTTCACATTGAGTTTGGGCCGAAACACCGCGACTTCCACCGGTACGTGCGGCACCTTGTATCGAATCAGGCCACGCATGAACGCCTCACCAATTCTCTGCGACTGGAAGTTCGTCGAGCCATTCCCGGCGCTCTCCGCAGGCTGCTCGCTCCGGCGGCGCTTTTCCTTCTCCCACTCGAGCCTGCCGACGATCTTCTGGCGCACGATGCCAAGCCCCTCGCGACGCGCGCTTTGGGCAAGCATTGAGAGCCGATCGCCGAAGCTGAAGCTCGGGATTTCGCGCGCGGGCGTATCCAGCATCAGCACGCCAAGAACTTGCTCGCCGCGAGCCAACAACTGCCGAGCCATCTCGAACGCGATCAGGCCGCCGCCCGAGAATCCGCCCAGCAGGTAAGGGCCATGGGGCTGGACCTGCAGGACTTCGACAAGATAGTCTGCGGCGGCCTCCTCGAAGCTCTCGTGCGGGCTGACGTCGCCGTACAGACCGCGGGCCTGAAGGGCGTAAAACGGACGGTCCTCGCCAAGCAGATTGGCCAGGTGACTCAGGTTCAGCACGTTGCCGAACATGCCCGCCACAACGAACAGCGGCGTTCGTCCTGCAACCGGCGCGCTGTGCATCGGCACGACATGCCGGTATTGCAGCGACGGGGTCGCGCTCGCTCGGGCGGCCGGCGCCTGACTCGCCTCCGACGCTGCGTCTTCGCTGTACGGTGCGCCGCGGACCACGGTGGCCAGTCCTTCGATGGTCGGCGATTGCATTAGCACCGACATCGGCAGGTCAACCCCGCACTTGTCGCCAATCTCGTTGAACAGGCGCACGGCGATCAGTGAGTGCCCGCCAAGGTCAAAGAAACTGTCGCGGATTCCCACACCCTCGACGCCAAGCAGCTTGCCCCACAGTTCAGCAAGCACCTTTTCAGTCGCGTCTCGCGGCGGCGCAAAGTCGCTGTCCAGCTCGGGCCTGGTGAAGCGCGCGTCTGACCTGACCGCAGACGCGGCGCTGATCGCCTGGGCCTGCGCGGCCAGGGCCTCAACCTTCATGGAACTGATGATCAACTCGGCCGGCATGTCTCCCGCCAACAGCCGCGACAGCGCCTGAATACCTTCGGCGGGCGCGATACCCTGCTGCACGTTGTGCGCCAGCGCCAACTCTCCAGGCGTTTGCGGCCTCGCGCGTGCCGCAGGCGCGCCGGCGACGCCTTCGCTCTGCGCTGCCGGCCGCGGCGCGTGCCAGGGCCCGTCGAGCCGGCGCAAGGTCAGGCGGTCGACTTCGACCAGCACCCGACCGTGCGCATCAGTGATGGTGACGTCAAAGGCGGCAAAGTCGCTCTTGACCGAAGCCTCACCGCCCAGCCTGATCCAGCTGATGACTTCGGCCTCCAGCGGGGCATGCCAGCGCAACCCGCGGTACGAGATAGGCGCCCACAGGTTCTGCGCTACGTCGTCGTCGGCATAGCCCGGGATCAGGTCCATCGCGCAGCCAGTCGCAATGTCGAGCAGCGCGGGGTGCAAGGCAAAGCTGGTCAGGTCGCTGGCAAACTCGGCCGGCAAATGCAGGCGAGCGAGGGCTTCGCGCTCGCCCAACTGCAGGCGCTTGAGTACCCGCCAGCGTGGGCCGAAGCGAAGATGGTTCTCCTGGCGCGTTTGCAGGCTGCCGGCGCCGGCGGCGCTGGAAACGGCGCCGCTGCATCGGGCCTCGATGTCCGCAATCACGAGGGCAACCGGGGCGGCTTGCGCATAAGGCGTCACGCGTGCAGTCGCGCAGCGCGCGAAGCCCGCCGCCGAGTCAGCGTGCGCAACCTCGGCCAGCAACTCAATATCCCAGCGACGCTCGTCCCCGCGCAGACTGAGGCGGAACGCACGCGTCGCTCCGTCTTCGATAAACAGCGGCTGCTCGAACACCAGGTTGCTCAGCTGCCACGCCCCGCTGGTGCCGACTTCGGCCAACGCAGCGCGGATCAACTCGAGGTAGCCCGTGCCCGGCAGCAAGGCCTCGCCACTGCCCAGGCGATGCTCGTCGATGACCCAATCTTGCGTGGCCGACAGCGTTCCGGTCAGCAACTGCAACTGCGCCAGACCGTCACGCGTGGCGTGGCGCGAGTCGAAGTGCGGGCTCGCAACTGGCATGGTCTGGGCCTGGCCGCCCGCCAAATCGCCTTTGGCGACATCGACCGGCGCCGCCAGGCGCCCGACCATACCCACGCCCTTCCACAGGCCCCAGCCGATCGCAGTGACCGGATAGCTGCGCTGGCCCTGGCAGGATTGTGCAAAGGCGTTGACAAACGAAGTCGCGCCGACATAGTCGATCTGACCTGCAGGCGCGATGTAGGCGCTGGTGGAGGAGAACAAGGTCATGAAGTCCAGCGCGGTGTCGCGGAAGAGTTCATCCAGCACCAGGCTGCCAAAAACCTTGGCCGAGAAAACGTCAACGTTGTCGCGCGGGCTCTTGACCTGTATCAGGCTGTCGCGAATGACGCCGGCCACATGGAACACACCGTTGATTTGGCCAAATGCGGCACGCGCCTCGTCGACCACTTCCCGCATGCGATCGGCGACGACGACGTCGGCGGCCAGGGCCATGACGCTCGCGCCTTGGTCCTCGAGTTGACGGACCTTGTGGATCGACAT
>JANOPR010000458.1:0-2261 GCA_031421955.1 Burkholderiales bacterium | reverse complement strand
GTTGATCAAACCCGGCCAGGTCGTGATCGACCTGGGCTCTGCACCCGGAGCGTGGAGCCAGTACCTGCGGCGGCGATTTGCGCCAAAGGAGGCTGGCACTGGCGGCGCCGCGGTCGGGCAACTCAACGGCAGCATCATTGCCCTGGACTTGATCGAAATGGAGCCCATCGAGGGTGTGCAGTTCATCCTTGGGGACTTCAATGATGACGCGGTGCTGGCCCGACTGGAGGCCACGCTGGCCGGTCGGCCGATAGATCTGGTGCTGTCGGACATGGCGCCGAACCTGTCCGGCATTGCCAGTTCCGACGCGGCGCGGGTGGCGCATCTGGTCGAACTGGCGCTGGACTTTTCGCTCAAACACCTTCGACCCGAGGGCGCCCTGGTCGTCAAACTGTTCCATGGCAGTGGCTACAGCCAACTGGTGGAACTGTTCAAGAAGACATTTCGGGTCGTGCGCCCCGTGAAGCCAAAGGCGTCGCGCGACCGTTCCTCTGAAACCTTTCTGGTTGGCATCGGTCCGAAGGGATCCTGACAAGCGCTGGGCCGGTGTCGATTGCGCCCGCGCGCGAATCGACTTGACGGGACTAAAATCGGCCCCATATCCATGGCGGCGCCATTTCGGGCGCACTGTAGGACAACGGCACAAGGAGCCGCGTTGAACAATCAATGGTTTTCCAAGATCGCCGTCTGGCTTGTCATTGCACTGGTGCTGTTCACCGTGTTCCGGCAGTTCGATCGCGGCGCAGTCGCGGGCGGGCAGATTGGCTACTCCGACTTTCTCGAGGAAGTCCGCAGCAAGCGCATCAAGTCAGTCACGTTGCAGGAAGGTGCCGCCGGCGGCACCGAGATCATCGCCACGACCAACGACGACAAGCGCATTCGCAGCACTGCGACATACCTTGATCGCGGCCTGGTCGGCGACCTGATCAGCAACAACGTCAAGTTCGACGTCAAGCCGCGCGAGGAGCCCTCGCTGCTGATGACCATCCTGATCAGCTGGGGCCCGTTCCTGCTGCTGATCGGCGTCTGGATCTATTTCATGCGCCAGATGCAGGGCGGGGGCAAGGGCGGCGCCTTCAGCTTCGGCAAGAGCAAGGCACGCATGCTCGACGAGGCCAACAACACCACGACCTTCGCTGACGTGGCCGGCTGCGAAGAAGCCAAGGAAGAGGTCAAGGAACTGGTCGACTTCCTCAAGGATCCGCAGCGCTTCCAGAAGCTGGGCGGGCGCATCCCGCGCGGCGTGCTCCTCGTCGGCCCTCCGGGTACGGGCAAGACGCTGCTGGCCAAGGCCATCGCGGGCGAGGCGAAGGTGCCGTTCTTCTCGATTTCCGGCTCCGATTTCGTCGAGATGTTCGTCGGCGTGGGCGCCGCGCGCGTGCGCGACATGTTCGAGCAGGCCAAGAAGAGCGCGCCCTGCATCATCTTCATCGACGAAATCGACGCCGTCGGCCGCCACCGCGGCGCTGGCCTGGGCGGCGGCAACGACGAGCGCGAGCAGACGCTGAACCAGATGCTGGTCGAGATGGACGGCTTCGAAACCAATGTCGGCGTGATCGTGATGGCGGCCACCAACCGGCCGGACATCCTCGACCCGGCGCTGCTGCGCCCGGGCCGCTTCGACCGCCAGGTCTATGTTTCGCTGCCCGACGTGCGCGGCCGCGAGGCGATCCTCAACGTGCACATGCGCAAGGTGCCGGTCGGCCAGGACATCCGGGCCGACCTGCTGGCCCGCGGCACGCCGGGCTTTTCGGGCGCCGACCTGGCCAACCTGGTCAACGAGGCGGCTCTGTTCGCCGCGCGCCGCAATGGGCGCGTGGTCGAGATGGTCGACTTCGAGAAGGCCAAGGACAAGATCATGATGGGCCCCGAGCGCAAGAGCATGGTGATGCCCGAGGAAGAGCGCAAGAACACGGCCTATCACGAGTCCGGTCATGCGCTGGTCGCCAAGCTGATGCCCAAGACCGACCCGGTGCACAAGGTCACCGTGATCCCGCGCGGCCGCGCGCTGGGCGTGACGATGCAGTTGCCCGAGGGCGACCGCTACAGCCTGGACAAGGAGCGCATGCTCTCCACGATCAGCGTGCTGTTCGGCGGTCGCATCGCCGAAGAGGTGTTCATGCACCAGATGACGACCGGTGCCAGCAACGACTTCGAACGCGCCACCGCGATTGCGCGCGACATGGTCACGCGCTACGGCATGAGTGATGAGTTGGGCCCGATGGTCTATGCCGAGAACGAGGGCGAAGTCTTCCTCGGGC
>JANOPR010000457.1:0-1741 GCA_031421955.1 Burkholderiales bacterium | reverse complement strand
CACGCGACTGACCGTGTTCCCGGTGCGCCCGGACGTGCCGCTGGACGCCGGGGACCTGCTGGCCGCGGTGGCCGAGGTCTGGCCCGAAGCGGGTGGCAAGGTGTCGCTGAACATCGTCAGCGAGACCCTGTTGACCGACCTGATTCGCGCCGAGCCGAGCGCCAACCTGATGCTCGAGGTGCCTGCCTTCATGGCCTGCGATGTGGCCCACAGCCAGGGCATCCTGGCGCTCTACGGGCGCGGCAACACCCTGCTGCTCAAGGGCCGGCCCCGCGTCGAGTTGCCGCGCGAGGTGCTGCCCTGCTTCAAGCACGCGATCATCGACCTGGCCGACGAACGGCGCGGCGACAGCCCCGCGCCACCGGGCGTGACGCGCCAGATCAGTCCCATCCAGTCGGGCGTGCGCACCCTGGCCGAGCTGGAGGCCAGTTTCAAGCGCGATGCGGTGGCCGTGCTCGGCTGGCCGATCGACGACACCCTGCGACCCGGTGGCGCTCGCGTGCAGGGCGACATGGCGACGATCGTCGAGCTGATGCGCCGTGTCGACAAGGAAGAGTCCATCGACCGACTCGAAGACACCCTGAAGCTGGATCCGACGCTGGCCTTCAAGTTGCTGCGCTACCTCAACTCGGCAGCGTTCGGCCTGCGTGTCGAGGTCAGCTCGTTCCGGCACGCGCTGATGCTGCTGGGCTACGCGCGCCTGAAGCGCTGGCTGGCGCTGCTGCTGGCCTCGGCCAGCAAGGACCGCGACATGAAGCCGGTGATGTTTGCCGCGCTGCGTCGCGGCCTGCTGATGGAAGAACTGGCCCGCACCAGCGCCGGTGGCGGCAATGACGAAATGTGCAACGAGGCCTTCATCTGCGGCGTCTTCTCGCTGCTGGACCGGATGATGAAGCAACCCTTTTCCGAACTGCTGAAGTCCGTGCCCGTGCCCGACTCGGTGCGGCAGGCACTCGTCGACAGCCAGGGCCCGTACCAGCCCTTCCTGGAGATCGTGCGCGCGGTCGAGAACGAATCGCTGTTCGACATCCGCGACTGCGCCGAACGCGTGCTGATGGGTGTCGGCGAGATCAACCGCGCCCTCTTGCGCGCCCTGGCCAAGGCGGTACAGATCCAGTAGCGCCAGCGTCTTCGTGGCATACCACACGACCGCATGAATCAGCTGGCGCGACGGACCGCACTGCAGCGGCCAGCCCATGGGGCCGCGTGGGCGACAATGCGCGGGTCGGCCGTTCATGTAACGAGTTCCGCCAAGACGCTGCCTTCCATGTCCGAGTCACCAGACACCCAACCGACTCCCAGGCTGCCCGCGCCGGGCCTGCTGGACGAGCAGGCGCTGGCGCGCTTGCATGAACTCGACCCCGCCGGCAAGGCCGGGCTGGTGGCACGCGTGCTGGCCACGTACACCCGCTCACTGGCGAGCCTGCTCGAACAGCTGGCGCTCGCGCGCGGCGCCGCCGATGCCCAGGGGCAGCGCCATGTGGCGCATACCCTGAAGTCATCTTCGGCCAGCGTCGGTGCACTCAAGTTGTCCGAACTGTGTGCCGATATCGAGCGCAGGCTTCGCGAGGGCGTCACCGAGGGTCTCGACGACCGTCTGGACGACTTGCGCGCCGAGGGCGAGCGTGTGCTTGCTGCGCTGCGCGGGTCCTGAAGTCAGCCAATGAACAAGCCAACCACCTTCGAGGACGAACTCAGCGACGATGGCGAGCATCGTTTGCGCGTGCGGCTGACCGAGGGC
>JANOPR010000456.1:0-5286 GCA_031421955.1 Burkholderiales bacterium | reverse complement strand
CATGATCGAGACCGCGCAGGCGCTGGACAACCTGGACGCGATCCTGTCGGTCGAGGGCATCGACGCGGTCTACATCGGCCCCTCGGACCTGTCGCTGTCTCTGGGCTGCCGGCCGGTGTTCGACGACGTCGACCCGCCCGTCGCGCAGGCCATCGACCACATCCTCGAGCGCGCCAAGGCGCATGGCGTGCAAGCCGGCGTCCACAATGGCCGCACCGACGTCGCGCTGGCGCGCGTGGCCAAAGGCTTCCGCTTCGTCACCGTCAGCTCCGACGCGCGCCTGATGGCGGCGGGCGCGCAGCAGATGCTGACGCAGATGCGTGCGGGATCGGCCGCGGCCAACAGTTCCGCCACCTATTGATTCGAAAGGAACCAAGACATGAAACTCGGATTCATCGGCCTGGGCATCATGGGTGCGCCCATGGCCGGCCACTTGCGCGCCGCCGGCCACGACCTGTTCGTCGCCACACGCAGCAAGGTAGCGCCGGCTCTGACTGAGGCCGGCGCCGTGGCCTGCGCCAACGCCGCCGAGGTGGCGCGCCGCGCCGACATCGTCTTCATGATGGTGCCCGACACGCCCGACGTGCAGGCCGTGCTGTTCGGCAAGAACGGGCTCGCCGATGGGTTGTCGGCAGGCAAGACCGTGGTCGACATGAGCAGCATCTCGCCGATCGAAACCAAGGCCTTCGCCCAGCGCATCAACGAGCTCGGCTGCGACTACCTCGACGCGCCCGTGTCTGGCGGCGAGGTCGGGGCCAAGGCCGCCAGCCTGACGATCATGGTCGGCGGCCCGCAGGCCGCCTTCGACCGTGTCAAGCCGCTGTTCGAGCTGATGGGCAAGAACATCACCCTGATCGGCGGCAACGGCGACGGCCAGACCTGCAAGGTCGCCAACCAGATCATCGTCGCGCTCAACATCGCCGCAGTCGGCGAGGCGCTCGTGTTCGCCAGCAAGGCCGGCGCCGACCCGGCCAAGGTGCGTCAGGCGCTGATGGGCGGCTTTGCAGCCTCGCGCATCCTCGAAGTGCATGGCGAACGCATGGTCAAGCGCACCTTCAACCCGGGCTTTCGCATCGGCCTGCACCAGAAAGACCTGAGCCTGGCGCTGGCCGGTGCGCGCGCGCTGGGCGTGGCGCTGCCGCAGACCGCCGGTGCCGCGCAATTGATGCAGGTCTGCGCCGCCAACGGCATGGCCGAACTCGATCACTCGGCGCTGGTGCGTGCGCTGGAGCTGATGGCCGACCACGTGGTGGCGTCTTAGCGACCTCAGGATCAACCGCCTGCGCTCAGCGCGCAGGCCTTCACTCGATGCGCTGTGCGCGCAAGCCCACGGCATGGAGCGGACTCGAAGGAAATTAGCGATGAAACTGTCAACCCTGCTCAAGAACACAGCCGCCCTTGGCGCGTGCATCCAGCTGCTTTCGGTGCCGGCGCAGGCGCAAGACAACTGGCCAAACAAGCCGGTCAGGATCATCAGCCCGTTCCCGGCCGGGGGCACCAGCGACATCATGGCGCGCATGGTTGCCGATGCGCTGGGCAAGGAGCTCGGCCAGCAGTTCATCGTCGACAACGTCGGCGGCGCCGGTGGCACCATCGGTACGCTGCGCGCGGCCAAGACACCGCCGGACGGCTACACCCTGGTGCAAACCGGCGTCGGCCAGAACGCGGTTGCGCATGGCCTGGACCCGAAGCTAGGCTACGACTCGATGAAGGACTTCGTGCACATCGCCCAGGTGCATTCCGGCCCGAATGTGCTGGTGGTCAACGCCAGCACGCCGTTCAGGACATTCAAGGAGCTGGTCGACTACGTGCGAACCAACCCGGCCAAGCTGAACTACGGCTACACCCATGCCGCCTCGGGCCACATGGCAATGGAGTTGCTCAAGCAGCGCGCCAGCGAATGCCCAAGAGGCACCAAGGACTGCAACGGCTTCTTCCTGGTCGGCATCCCCTACCGCGGCGGCGGCCCGATGATGCAGGACCTGCTGGGAGGCCAGATCCCGCTGACGTTTATCAATCAGGACGTCTCGCTGCCGCATGTCAAGGCCGGCAAGCTGCGCGCCCTGGCGGTCACGAGCCCGCAGCGCAACCCCCTCTTTCCCGATGTGCCAACCGTCGCCGAGAGCGGCTTCGCCGGTTACCAGGCGCTTTCGTGGTCGGGACTCTCGGTGATCAAAGGCACGCCGCAGCCGGTCGTCGACAAGCTCGACGCGGCGATGCGCAAGATCATGACGTCGCCCGAGATCAAGCAGCGCCTGGAGTCGGTCGGATTCGTCGTGCCGGCGCCCGGCGCCAAGGCCTACACTGATTTCGTCAAGAACGAGATCGACCTGTGGACCAAGGTCATCAAGACGGCGGGCATCAAGCCTGAGTGAGGCGGTTCACCGCAGTGACCGCCGGCCGTGCGCGGCCAACAGCCGCGCTGCCACCTCGGCAAACCCCGCGCCGCGCTCGCTCTTGGTGATGTACGCCGGCCAGGTGTGCAACTGGTCGGCGAAGCGGTGCAGGTTGGCCACGCCGACCGACAGCGGGAAGTGGCCGAACATGAGCTGGTCGTTGGTCGAGTCGCCGACGTAGACCCAGCGCCCGAGTTCCGCGTCGAGCTCGCGCCCGTAAAGCCGCTGCAGCATCCAGCGCGCACCCGACAGCTTGGTGTGCTCGCCGTACCAGCCGTTGATGTGGATCGAACTGACCGTCGCGTTCATGCCCTCGCGCTGCATCACGGCCACCACCTGCGCAATCTGCGCCTCGCCCAGGTGGGCAAACTCGCTGTGGTCGACGGCGATGTCGGTGACGCGGCCCGGGCTGTCACGAGCGAGCGTCGTGCCTGGCACCTCATGCAGCACCGCCTGCGCGGCTTCGCTCAGGCGCGCCGCATTGCGTTCGCGCGTGGCCGGGTCCTGTGCGTACTCGGTGAGCAATGCGCCGCCGGTCGGCAGCAACGCCACCGCGCCGTTCTCGGCCACGATGGCTGCGATCGGCCAGGCCGACGCGAAGGGCACGCTCCAGCCCAGCGGCCTGCCCGTGATCGCGATCACGGGCAGGCCCGCATCGCGCAGCCGGTGCAGTGCGGCCAACGCGACGGGCTCGATCGCGCCGTCGCGCGTCAGCGTGTCGTCGATGTCGGTGAACACGCCGTGCACGGCGCGCGCCTGTGCAACGGGACAGTCTTTGAAAGGCCGAGATCGCTGGACCATCGCCGCGCAGTGTCCCACGCGACTCGTGGCCCGGCGTGCCGCCGCTCAGCCCACAAGGGCACCCGCATGCAGGAAGCCTCGCGCCACGGTTTCAGGCAGGCCCAGGCCCACGACCACGGCCATCATCACGACGCCGGCGCGTGCCGCCGGGCTCGCCGCGACGACGCTGCGGACGTGGCCGTGCAGCAGGCGCCACCACCCACCAAGGCCAAGGCGCCGCGCAGGCTCGATCAGCCGCACGCGAGTCAGGCCGCTGGCCTGCATGACGGCGCGCCCGCTCGCCTCCAGTTGCGCCGGCGCGCGCGGTGTGACAAAGCGGTCCTGCAACTGGCGCTCTTCGGTCAGCCACAAGCCGCCGAAGTAGACGTCGATGCGGGTGCCGGGCCGGTCCTGGACGACCAGCAACTGGTCGTGATCGAGATCGATGGTCCGGGTCAGCATTGGGTTGAATGGGGCATGCATGGGAGACCTCCAGGGTCAGGGTTGGGCATGCCTTGATTGAAGGCCACGCGCGGCCGCGCGACAAACGAATTGATTGCAGTTGATGCATGCATTCGTTGCATGTATGGTCCACGCATGACCGCGCGCAATCGCGCCCCCGTGCCCGCCCGCAACCGCCGGCGACCGATCCAGCTGGCGCCGCTGCGCGCCTTCGAGGCCGCGGCGCGGCTGCTCTCGTTCACGCGCGCTGCCGCCGAGCTGTCGCTGACCCAGTCGTCGATCAGCCGCCAGATCGCCAGCCGCGAGCGCCAGGTCGGCAAGTCCCTGTTCGTGCGCCAGACGCGGGCCCTGCTGCTGACCGCCGACGGCGCACGCCTGCAGAGCGCCGTGACCCAGGCGGTCGGCAGCATCGACCGCTGCGTGGCCGAGATCCGCGGGGTCGGCCAGCGCCCGCGCGTGAGCCTGAGCACGTATGCGTCGTTCGCATCCTTGTGGCTGGTGCCGCGCCTGGCAGCGTTCCAGCAGTTGCACCCGCAGATCGAGATCCGTATCGACGCCAGCGATCGCCAGATCGACCTCCAGGTTGAGGACATCGACATCGCAATCCGGCGCTGCCTGCCGGCGCAGGTGGCCGGCAACGCCGCCGCGCAGCTGCTGTGCGAGGAGTTCGTGACACCGGCCGTGAGCCCGCACCTGCTCGAGCGGCTGGGCCGCGGACTGAGCGACCCGGCCGAACTGCTGCACCTGCCGCGGATCGAGATGGACGAACAGTGGCCGTCGGCACGGGCCAGCAGCTGGGCGCGCTGGTTCGAGCATGCGGGCGTGGCTGCGCAGTCGCCCGGCGCGGGGCAGCTCACCTTCAGCTTCATCGACCAGGCGGTGCAGGCCGCCGTGCGCGGCCAGGGTGTCGTGATGGGCCGCACGCCGCTGCTCGAAGACGCCGTCGCGGCCGGCCAGCTGGCCGCACCTTTCGCCTCGATTCGCCTGGCCACCGGCTACCGCTACTACCTGCTACGTCACCCCGATCGAGAGGCGGTCGCCGAAGTCGCGGCATTTGCCCGCTGGTTGGTCGCGGAATTCGAGCGTGGCCCGCAGCGATTCAGCTGAGGCCGCTACAATGCCGCCCTGTTCCGAGGAGCGTTGCAAGGCTTCCTCCCGAAGTCCCAGGCTCGGAACGCTTCATTGCAACCGCGCTCACCTGCACGATCGAATTCGTGGGTGAGCAAGAAATGTCCCCCGTCAGAGCGTGCAGGCATCCTCACCGATTGGAGCCCGAAGTGAACGCCGTACTGAAACCCACCGCCAAGGACCACCTGGTTGCCGACTTGAAGCTCGCCGACTGGGGCCGCAAGGAAATCCTGATCGCCCAGACCGAAATGCCCGGCCTGATGGCGATCCGCACCGAGTACGCCGCCCAGCAGCCCCTCAAGGGCGCACGCATCGCCGGCAGCCTGCACATGACGATCCAGACCGCCGTGCTGGTCGAGACCCTGCAGGCCCTGGGCGCCACCGTGCGCTGGGCTTCATGCAACATCTTCTCCACGCAAGACCACGCCGCCGCGGCGCTGGCCGTGCAGGGCACGCCGGTGTTCGCCTACAAGGGCGAGACGCTGACCGACTACTGGGACTACACGCACCGCATCTTCGA